>JAYVSE010000283.1:0-15112 GCA_043775635.1 Planctomycetaceae bacterium
TCGAGCGTGCGTACGTCGGGTGCGGCGGTGATTGAGAATGGATTATTAGGGAAAAACCCAACGATCCGCAGGGCAAGCCTGCGGGATTCCCTGAATGTATGGCCCTAGCCGCCCTAGCCTGCTAAACTTCTTAACCAATGGCACAAGGCCAATGGGGTCGACTTGGTACAGTCGAGTTAGTTTTTGGTTCTTGGCGACGATTTCAGGTCGCTTTTTTAAGTTCGCTTCGGGTCCATACGCGTAGAATGGAATTCGGCATTTGACCGCGCGTGCCAATTAGCACAAACAGTTGTTGCGTGTGCTATTTCGCACATCAATAAACCGAGTCTCTTTGGAACGGCTGGCAAACGCGTTGACCAGCAAACCCTCGATGACTCGATAAAAAATTAAAAATAGGAATTAGGCTTTCGTGTTTGACAAACGAAGAATTCGCACTGCCACAATCGCGTTAACGTTGGTTGTTGGTTGCCTACTTGCAGTGGATCCAATCGTATCCATTTCTTATGCCGACGATGGCCCCGCGCTTGCCCCGCTGGCCGCGTCGGTGATCGATGCGGTCCGAAGTAAAATCGTTTCAACCAAGCAAGGACTTGTGTTCAATGGCCTACCGTCGGTTGCGGATTCAAAAAAACCATGCGTTGTGCTGGTGCCTGGATTACTCGCAGCGGAAGGCTCGATGGCATCGATTTGTTCAGCGATTGAGAAGCAATCCTTTTCAACTGCTATTTTTCATTATTCTAGCCATGCAGGGATCAAGCCCGCAGCGATCCAGTTGGCTGCCGAATTACGGAATTTAAAAGAAATACGACCTGATCGTCGTGTTGTATTATTGACGCATTCCATGGGCGGCCTCGTGGCGAGATGCTGCGTTGAAGACGCCACACTCAACCCTGGTAATGTGCAGCAATTGCTGTTAATCGCGCCACCTAACCATGGGTCTGCTGTTGCCAAGCTCTCTGCCGCCGAACTTTCTGAAAAGCTAGGATGGGATAAACAGCTTTATGAAACGGGAGTGAAGTCGATTGATCACGTAGCCGGAAGTCTGTTCGGAATCGCAAAAGATGAACTGCTGCCAGGATCGACGACACTGCGGGAATTGAACGCGCGTTCGCGAGCCGAGGGGGTCAAATACTGCGTGATCGCTGGGACTGGTGGGCCTGTACCTGGCGAACTGATTCAGTTGTCGCTGCTCTTGGGCGGCCTGTTGTTGCCAGAAGATCCTCAAGCACAAGCGGCTTTGAAGTCGGCCAGTGATTTGGCGAACTTGGATGAGTGGACCAAGGGCCGCGGCGATGGTGTCGTATCGGTTTCGTCGGCGAAGCTGAGCGGCGTTGAAGATTTTCTGACGCTGCCGTTCGCGCACAATGAGTTCGGTGACATGACAAGTCAAGCAAGCAAGCAAGTGATCGCTGAAGTCCTAAAAAGGTTGATTGCAAAGTAGTGTCTTGAGTGTCGCCTTTCGCTCCGCGAAAGAGCGCTCTTTCGCGGAGCTAAGGACCGTACGGTCAATGAGTGGGATAGGCTTCCAGCCTGTCGCATTGAAAATGACAGGCTGGAAGCCTATCCCACTTCAAAAACCGGACAGTTATTGAAATCTGCGTTAAGGCTTCTTGGTGCTAATCGAGTTCAGCAGCGAGAATTGCAAATTGAAATCGTTAGAGACGACCCAGCAGCTCGGTCTTTTTCGATACGTATTCATTGTCATTGATTGCGCCCGCATCACGCAACTTCGCGAGTCGCTCGATCATCGCAAAAATATCGTCACTCGATGATGGCTGAGGTTGGTTTTGCACACTGGTTGAATGGACCTGTAATGGTGTTTGAGCATAAGTCGATGCTTGGGACTGAACCGGTGCGGCGGCAACTGGGTTTGCTTGAGCCTGCGAACCCAGCGCCGGCGAACCCAGTGCCGGACCACTGACCAATGGCAGCGATCGCAAATCGACGTTTCCATATTGGCTCGTGAAGCCAACGCCTGCGACGCCGCCTTGTTGCTGCGAAACACCACCAATGTTGTGATCGAGCGTGTCATAGATAGTGACGTTTTGACCGTCCGAAATGGCAAGTCTTCTTGAGCCTGCGAAATACGCGTAGCGATACTGATTTTGGCTGCCACTGGTGTTGGCGATGCCCAGGTCAGCGCCCCACCAGTTGTTCCAGTTATTTTGGCTCTGTCCGCTCGTCGCGGTACCTGCCGGCCGTGGTGGCGGAGGTGGGACAACTTGCATGTTTTGATCGACAATTGCCGAAGACAGGTCGCTGCAAATCCCGTCAACTTTGCTTTTGAGTTGATAGTTGAACATGTCCCCAACCATAGTCATTCCCCCTCGCATCCACTGCCCGCCTCCACCGAGTTCATAGATATTGAACTGGGCCATCGTGCCATTGCCCCGCAGAACGGAGTCAAGCATCAATGAGACGGCTTCGTAGCTTGCTCCATAACGATTGGCTACATCATTGACGAGTTGCTCGCCTTGTTCGGTCCAGCGTGCCATCTGTTTTTCTTTCGGTTCAGTGAGGGTTGGGGGATCGGATTTCATCGGCTGATTATGCACCCAGAACGGGAAAAAAGTGTCCGGTACCTTTTGCGAGGAACTCGCCCTTCGGGTGCTTTGCACAAAAGGTACCGGACACTTATTTCCCGCTCGATCCTAAGGAGCCAGAATCACGTGTCCGGTCGCCGTTACCAAAGCGTTTGATTATGATGGTGTCAAGCAACGACTTGCGAAGGGGCTGACACTTCACTTCTAACTTCTAAACGTATCTTAGCAGAGATAACCCAATTGAACGCTCCACGTAATTCATACTTTCTCGGATTGGTTGTTGCGTTGTCATTCGGATTAACAACGAATCAACGGGTGGAAGCCGTGGAAGCCCAAGAGCCAGTCAGCGAAGTCTTGATTGGGCCGCGAGGCCCTGCACCAGTGAAGGGGGCTGCTAGTGAGTTAGACACCCCGTTTGCGGTCGAGTTTAACTCCCACGGCGAAATGGTGATCGTCGAATACGATGGTGGGCGATTGCTTTCTTGGCATCCGGCCCACGGGCTGACTCATCTAGCAGGCGTTGCAAAAAAAGCTGGATTCGTCGACGGCCCAGCGAAGACAGCAGAGTTTAATAAGCTTCACAATCTCGTGATCCTGAACGATGACTGCGTTTTGTTATCGGACCACCTCAATCATGCGGTGCGAAAGTATGACCCGAAAACATTGACAGTCTCGACGTTGGCCGGAACCGGCAAGTCAGGTCCTGCGGTCGACTCGGTCGATGGTTCCGCTGCAACGTTTACTCAGCCGATCTGTGTCTCGCTTGCTCCGGATCGAAAGTCAATTTTGATTGCCGATATCGGCAACCGTTGCCTACGTCGACTCGTCCTAGAAACTGGAAAGTTGACCATCTTGGCTGGAAACGGTTTGGCTGGGTCACCGGTTGATGGTTCGCTTGCAAAAGATTCACCGTTGCGAGACCCACGTGGTGCCATTCAAAATAGCCTTGGCGAAGTCTTTCTGATCGAGCGAGGCGGGCACGCGTTGCGCAAGATTGATGTCGACGGAAAAATCACGACCATCGCGGGCACCGGCAAGGCTGGGCATCGAGACGGAGACGCGTTGACGGCACAATTGAACGGCCCGAAACACCTTTGTTTTGGCGATGAAGGAATCGTGTTTATCGCCGATGATGAAAACCATGCGATTCGCAAATATGATCCTGCAACAAATACACTTACGACTGTCAACTTCGGTGACTACAAACTGAATCGACCTCACGGCGTCTGTGTATACAAGAGCTGGCTGTATGTTGCCGACAGTTTCAATCACCGTATCCTGCGACTGAAGCTCTGAGTAGGTAGAACATTTGTCCCAATTGTTTTCCAAGCAATGGGGGACAATTGCTCTACTCAGGTTTTGGCCGCGTCGCTAAACGAACGATTACCATTCCCGCGATCCCAACGATTGTCGTGAGAACGATCCAGTTGATCGGCAAATGGGCCGTGTCTTCTTCCGCGATTCCCAGGAACGCCAGCTTGTCCTTATTAATCGCGACAACGTTTAAAAATCCATTGTGAATCGCGTGGAGTACCATGCCTGGGTACACGCTGCCGGTTCTCCATGCGACCCAGCCAAGGAATAATCCCATCATTGTGGTCGGGAAAAATCTCTCGATCAGCAGCACACTGCCTGTCAGTACATGAAACAATCCGAACAGTAGTGACGATACAACGATTGTTTTGGCAGGTGTCATCACCGTTCGCAACGACGAAAACAGGTAACCGCGAAAGCAGATCTCTTCGATTACAGCCGGTGCAATGGCAAGCGAGAGCAGGACCAACGCTATCGGAGCCTTACGGAGCAGGTCCAGCGCCGCCTGCGCGCCTTTCATTTTGGCAACGTCAAGTCCACCGATACCAATCATGTCTGCGATCACGAAGACCTCGTGAGCAAGTGCCCAGAGTCCCAATCCCATCACGCCTGCGCCGATCAATGAAAAGATCAAGCTCACCGGCGTTAGTGAGTTTATCAATCGAAACGTTGTCGGCAATCGATCACGTCCGAGCAATGCTGCAAGCAATGGTATTCCACCAAAAACAGCGGCCAATGCGATTGCATTGACTGTCAATCGTCCTGAAATGTCGGTCGGGGCCAAGCGACCAATCGCATTGGATACGACGAAGTAGATCGGAAATAGAATCGCAAGTGTCAATGCAGCAGCGCTTGCCGTAGGAACATCACGTGGGGATTCAGGGCGTTGAAGGATGGACCCAATCGACAGCTCAGATCCACGCAGCACGGCGTCAGAACCGAATAGCCTCGCGGCCACCGCCAATGCCGCGACCGCATACGCAATCGTGGACAAAATCGCGGCTACCGCTGGCACTGTTTCAAAGCCACCGGACAGTAAATCTCTCGCGAGCAGCACGATGTTAACGAGCGGCACGATCGCAAGTGTTCCCGTTAATTCGACCCCTGGCATCAATGAAAAGATCCCGGGTGTTAACGCCAACAGCATCAGTGGAATCAAATACGCTTGTGCTTCTTTGAATGACCTTGCAAAGCTTGTCAGGGAAAGCAGCACCGCAGAAAAGAAGCCACTGAATAATACGAGCAGGCCGAGAATCTGGAAAATTTCGACGGTAGGGAATTCACCGTTGTCGGTTAAACGCGAGAGCAGCCCGCTGGCCCAGAGCGTTACAAACATTGCCGCAAGGTTAATGAGCGCTGTCAGCAAAGCAACGGTCACGACGGCAACATATTTGGCGAATAAAACATGCCCACGAGCAACGGGGGACGCGATCAACATTTCAATGGTGCCTCGCTCGCGTTCGCCAGCGGTCAGATCGATTGCGGGGTAAACTGCCCCCGTGATCGTCATCAACACGAGTACCAGCGGAATGACTGTGGCGAGCAGCGACTGCTTTTCTTCGACACCGATCGTCCGAATTTGCAAGGCAAACGGTTGCACATAAGGTTTTGTTTGTAATTCCTCAACGCGAGCCTCGGAGCTGGCCAGCTTAAACCACTGGAGTCGCTCGACAAGAATGCGTCTCGCATTTAGGCTGCCAGCATCACCTTGGACGGCAGTGATCTCGATTGCCAGTGGGTCCCACTGGACCACTCTCGCTGCCAAGTCAACGAAATTTTGTTCGAGAGCTTGGTCCGGAAGCATGGCATCGAATCCGACAATTTCAAACTTTGCAAGTTCAGGATCACTGGCTTCAAGAATCTCTCGCGGGGGAAGGCTGCGGGGGTCTTCGATCAATGAACGCAGTTGCCTAGCCTCGCGGTCCGATTCCATGCCAATCATGAAAACCGGGTTTACGCTTGTGCTGGCAGAAAGCAGAAACCGCTGCAGCGTCATCCCTAGCAAGGGATAAAGCAGTAGTGGCATGAGTACCAGCGTCAATATCGTGCGACGATCACGCAAGGTTTCGCGTAGTTCTTTGCGACAAAGCCGCCACAATCTGCTTGGTGGTTCTTTCATTGCCTGCGATACATTCTGCAACGATTAGTCATTCTAAAAGAACCGCTGCCGACAAATAGAGGTCAAAACGTTCGAATACGGCATACGCTAGCTGGCGGTTCACTCGAACGCTACGAGCCATCCACACCGATTCGAGAAATGCTACAATCGCCGTCTGATAGCGGCGTACCCATGTGGACGCTGGCAGCGTCCACCACGTGGTCGATGCTGCCAGCATCGACGGGTAGATTTCTAACTGCCGCTCGCCTTACTTCGCAAGTTTTTCATTCGTTTACCCATGTTGCAGCCGCGGCTTTAACAATGTTCGCTATTTTTGACACTTCTAGGCGAATGCCACCATCACGTGGCGCGGTTCCGCCTCGTGATTCGATGCTTTGCCGGCTCCAAACGCCGCGCCCAGCGGTCATTCTCAAGATTTCTCGCTTGCTGATCACATTCACCGCGATTGTTTTAGGAATCATGGTGCTCTCGCAATGCGGATTGTCTGCGGCTGAGCTGGAAGTTGATAATTTGCGTGGCAGCGACCTTCAATCGCGTGAAAACAACGGACAAACGCGGACCGCTTATTTGACGATCCAGCGTGCAATCGACCATGCATCCGTTGGTGATACGATCCGAATTAAAAATACAAGCAAGCCTTATCGTGAGTGCGTATCGATCAACTCGAACCATCAGCTCGGTACGTCGATTTATCCGCTGATGATCGAAGGTAGTGGAGCAACTCTGGACGGCTCGAAGCCGCTGGGAACGCTCGATTGGCATGCGCTAGGGAAGAATCTATTCGAACTCAAAGCACGCTCCCCAGGTTACATTCGGTTGCTGGCCGCAAGTGGCCAGCCGGTGCCCGAGAACCTTGGCAAAGTGGTTGATTTAGCAGAACTGCAGCCACTCCAATACGGGCGTATTAACGGCTCGATTTTCTTTTGTGCCAAGCCTGGTGAGGTTCCCCAGACCTACGGATTACGCGGCAGTGTCGAGCAAACGGGTATCACGCTTTACGACACAAGCAATATTGTCATCCGCGATTTGAAGGTCGTCGGCTATCGTCTTGATGGAATCAATTGTCATGACTTGGTCAACAATGTTCGCTTCGAAAATATTGTCGCGGCGGAAAATGGGCGCAGTGGCTTTAGCATTGGTGGTGCCTCGAAAGTGGTTATTAAAGGTGGTGAACTTCGCGAAAACGGCGAATCGCAAATTCGTTCCGAGGGGCAAAGCGAAACTGAATTGGTGGGTGTAAAGATCGAAGCGGGCAAAGCGAAAGCGATCGACCAGTCCAGCGGACGTGTGTTTGAAAGCCGATGATGGGTGATGGGCTCAATCCTGCGCAGAGTGATGCCGTCGCTACGTTGCGTGGGCCGCTGCTTGTACTTGCCGGTGCAGGCACGGGCAAGACACGCGTGGTTACGTTTCGAATCGCCAACTTGATTCGTCATGGCACGGAGCCGCAACGCATTTTGGCGGTCACATTCACCAATAAAGCCGCTGGTGAAATGCGCGAACGTATCGGCAGCCTGCTGGGGTATAAAACAAAGAAACCAAGGGGTGATAAGAACGCACCACCACGCCCTGTCATCGGAACATTTCACGCTCACTGTGTCGGAGTTTTGCGCCGCCACGCGCGTGCGATCGGCTACTCCACCAAGTTCACTATCTACGATCGTGGTGATCAAGAATCGCTTGCTCGAGCGGTACTGCGTGACCTGCGTCTGCCGGGAACGGCACTTAACCCCAGCGACATGCTGTCGATCGTCGGAGGCTGGAAAAATGCGTCGATCAAACCCGAGGGTGCTGCCGGAGCCGCGCGGACTGATAAGGAGCATCTCGCTGCTGCGGCTTATCGTCGTTATCAAGAAGGGCTTTACATTCGCGGTGCGATGGACTTCGATGACTTGTTATTGAATACCGAAACGTTGCTTGAAACACAGCCTGAAATTCTAAAACTAGAGTCAAACTTGTTCGATCATGTCCTGGTCGACGAATATCAAGACACCAACGGAAGTCAGTATCGCATCATTCGCAATCTTGCTCTGCCCCATCGAAACTTGTGTGTCGTTGGTGACGACGATCAGTCGATCTATGGATGGCGGGGTGCCGACGTATCGCACATCTTAAATTTCAAGAAGGACTGGCCCGATGCGAAAGTTGTCCAACTCGATGCGAATTATCGAAGTACTGGTGCCATCCTGCAAATGGCCAACCAGCTAATTGGGTACAACACCGAACGCTACGGTAAAACGCTTAAGCCTCACCTGCCTGATGGTCCACGCCCGCGAATCCTTCAATTCAAAAATGAACTTGAAGAAGCGAAAATCGTGGTTGCGGAAATTGCTCGGCATATCGAGCAAGATCACCGCCAGCCGCGCGATATCGCAATCTTGTTTCGGACCAATGAGCAGCCACGGTTATTTGAAGTCGAGATGCGCAAGGCAAAAGTGCCTTATGTCCTGTTGGGTAGTCAATCGTTTTTTGATCGTCGCGAGATTCGGGACGTCCTCGCCTATTTAAAATGGATCGATCAACCCGATGATGAGGTTTCGCTGCTTCGAATTGCGAATACGCCGCCTCGCGGTCTGGGGACGCAGACGATGAGCTTGCTTGTCGGTCGGGCCGTCACACGCGGCGAGTCGGTATGGCGAGTCATGAGCGATCCGTCGGCCCTCGCTGATTTGACTGCACCGGCGCGCCGTGGGATCGAAGAACTTCGCACCGTGGCCAATGATATTCGCCAGTCGATGACTTCAGGTTCGATGGCCGACGCTGTTCAGCAGTTGATCGCGCGAGTTCACTATATTGACGAAATCACGCGGCTCTATGAACAACCCGAAGAACGTGAGTCTCGCACTGCGTCGATCGGCGAAGTAACGAACGCCATCGCCGCATTTCAAGATCGTAATAAAGAGGGAACGCTGTCCGGATTTCTTGACGAAATTGCCTTGTCAGGAAAAGAAATGGGGAGTGAGAAAGACAAGGCCGCTGCCCAAAATGCTGTGTGGCTGTTGACGATGCATGCCGCCAAGGGCTTAGAGTTTCCAATCGTTTATTTGGTTGGGATGGAAGATGGATTATTGCCACACAGTCGCAGTGTCAAGAGCGGCGAAGAAAAGGATATCGCCGAAGAGCGGCGACTGTGCTATGTCGGCGTTACTCGGGCGCAAGAAGTCTTAACGCTTTCGATGGCGCTGACTCGCATGAAATGGGGCAAGCCTCGTCCGACAACTCCCAGTCGCTTCCTCTACGAGATCACCGGCAAAGCCGACAACCCTAACAAGTATCGAAAGCAACGTTGAGTCGGTGCTTGAAGTGGGATAGGCTTCCAGCCTGTCATTTTCAATGCGACAGGCTGGCAGCCTATCCCACTAAATGATCGAGCGATCCTTACCTGCGACTGCTGATGTCTTTGTTTACCTGCGGCAGCTTTCGCATCAACATGATACCAGCGCGTTCCTCCTCAAGTGGCTTGATCGCTAATGCACGTCGTATCGATGAAAGAATCGGTGAGTTGCGCAGCGGGATCGCATTACGAACGACAGCGGCTAGTTCAGTTTGTGTAATTCCAAGCAATTCGTCTAAAACGCTCCCGTTGACACCGACGATCGCTTCGCCCGCGTACAATTGAAACGCGGTATGGTAGGGTCGACAATCGATTTGACTTGCCAGTGGTTCTGATTCGCGACCAGCACACAACGGACGATAACCTCGACTGCTTGCAATGATTGCCTGAATCGAGCCCGCGGATGCGAGTTCACCTTCACCCGTTTCTGGGTCGAGCTTAATGTAGAGCATCGAAACAAGTTGATCGCCAGTATTCGTTTGCCACAAGGAATCGCTGATTCGGCGCAACATTTCCGTGGCCGAATGGCGATAGTTGCTGTGGGCTGCAAATGCTGCTCGCGCCGTGGCTGCAACCATCGCGGCGTCCATTTGCTTTAGATTGGCCTCCGCAATGGCCAAGGCAATGGAGCCATCGGGCAACACGTCCCACGAATGCCAGGATCGAGCCCAGGGACGCGGTGACTCGGTCCAGCCATCGACGACGATCCCCGGTGCGAGCTCCATCGCGGGCGGAAGCTGACGCAATTGCCACTGGGACGCCGATTGAATGGACGTACTGGTGACATTCCACTTGGCGCGTTCACGATGCAACGACGCACGAGCCAGTTCGCTGGCAATGCTTAACGCGGCAAGCTGAGCGGCTGCACCATCTTGTTCGGTCAATTCGCGCGAACGGTTCGACCACAGCCAGATCGTACCGATTGGTAAATCGTCTTCTTCGATTTTTGCAACGATGCCTGATGCAAAGGGCTCGGGACTATTCCAAGTCGTGGAGAGAGTGCCGTCGAGATTGTTGATAAGAACAACGTCGCGAACGAGTGATTCGAGATCACCACGGCTGCCTCGCAGCGGTCTGGCTGCCGCCGTGATCCGGTTCGCGGGCAGACCGAAGCTTGCTCGTAACTTCAATGTCGTCGTATCGTTATCAAGCAGGTAGACACCGACCGCGTCACATCCTGTGGCCGCGGCGGCTCGTTCCATCAAGCGTTCAAGCCTTTGCGATACGCGGCTTGATTGGTCAGCCGTCCCGGTCGGAGTGCTGGTAACGGCAAGCTCCGCTTCCTGAGTTCGATAGGCGGCCTGAGTCTGTTCAAGTCGTTTCGCTAGCTCAGTTGCCGCGGCAGCGAGTTGTTCTGCTAAGTCACGCGTGACCGATGGTGCGTCGGCTTGGGTTTCGGCGCTGCCGCAAATCTCGCCGTCGAATGCCGGTAACAACCTTGGAGGTGATGGTTTGGTTTCGTTGGCACTTCGGGTCGGCGAGTTCGACTTTGTGTCCGCAGGCGTCACCACATGATTGCGATCGATTCGCCATCCTGTGGCATCGGTGTATGCCTTCCAAAACTGGGACACCGGATCTGCCGTAAACGCAATTTCTTGCGATGCTTGGCGAATTGATTCGTTGTGCAGACGGAGGTAAGAGGGGATCGTCCGAGTCACAGTTTGTCTCGCGGCAGGGCTCCGCAACGTCGCAGGTGAGCAGGTGTTCGCATGCACAACGCCATCGCTCAATCGAGCGCCGTGGTGGCCTGCGAAAATCAAACCGGATCGCCTACATCGACACGAATGGGGATGTTCTGACGGCGCTCCCTGCCCAATAAGTCACTCGCCTCCGGCGATATGACAACGTCAAATGCCAACAATCAAGACATCGACCGCCCCGCAATGTTTTCGCCATCGAATCACCTCTTGTAATCGCAAAACTTTACCTAATCGCCCTGTTTCGTTGGTGCGACTGTCACGATCGGAACAAACGTTCTGAACTTGACGCACCACTAGTGCGTCGATTCGTCGATTTCACTAAACTGCGCCCTGCGGTTCGTGCATCGATCGCCGTGTTGTGGTTTTCTTTATTGTGGTATTCGATGACGATAGAACCTTTTGTTTGGCTAATTGCTTTACTTCCCCTAGCGGCGTATCTGACACTTTTTGGAGCGATTCGTTTGTCAAACCGCCCGATGGTCACCACGGGTGGTAGGGACACCTTCGCCGTTGCGATAGCGATTTCCGGTTGTTTCATGGTGGGACCTGCAGAACTCTTGTTTCCGTTGGAAGCCGGAGCTCTTTTTGGACCGATGATTTGGCCAGTACTGATGTTGCTTTATTTTTTGCTGGTAACTTTGGTAATACTCAGTTCGCGACCAAAGTTGATCGTCTATGGACTGGGGCCGACATCGCTGACCGAGCCATTGCTCCTGGCAGCAAAAACGATTGATCCAACTGCAATTTGCGACGCGGACGCAGGTCAAATTAAATTACCAGCATCGGGAATCCATCTTCGCATCGACGGCCATCGAGGCACCGAAACGGCCGAAGTTACTGCTTATGAAAATGTTGCTTCGCCGCGTTTTTGGCGGCAATTGCTACGAGCCTTGCGAGCGGAAATTGCGATCGAAGATGCCTCGTCGCCGGGCAGTGGTGTCATTGTTTTTGCTTTCGGCATCGTCATGGTGGCCTTCGTTTTGTTCATTGTCTATTTCTACCACAATGAAGTCGTTCAGGGTTTCCGCGAATGGCTTTGGCGGTAGCTGGGTACGGTTCAAAAGTGTCCGCTTCCTCTTTTCGCTGCGCCAATTCATACTTCAGCACTTTCCAATTTAGCAATGAGCGGGAAATAACCATCGTGCAGTCTTTTATTGTCGTCTTTCGCTCCGCGAAAGAACGCAAGAACGCTACTTTCGCAGAACGAAACGCGACAGTTATTTCTCGCTCAATCCTTAGCTCAACGTAGGAGGCCCATTGATGTTGGCCAAAGAAATTAAGCCCGGTGAGGTCGTCGTCTACGAAGGCGAGCCGGTGGTTATCGAAACGCTCCATGTTCAATCACCCTCCGCGCGAGGCGCGGCGACGTTGTACAAATTCCGTGGTCGATACGCCGTCACACGGCAAAAAGTTGATATCACGCTCAAAGGCACTGAATCGATGGATGTCGCTGACTTCGAACGTCGCGATGTTCAAGTGATGTTTACCGATGCCTCGCACTTGCATTTAATGGATACTGAGAATTTCAATCAGTACGAAGTCGCCCTGGCTGACGCTACCGAACAAGTTCCCTACATGGCCGACGGACTGGAAGGCGTCCGAGCACTCATTTACAACGATGAATGCGTCGGCATCGACATTCCCGACACCGTCGAACTGGAAATCACGCAGTGTGACCCAAGTGTCAAAGGCAATTCCGCGACGTCTCGGAACAAACCCGCAACCACTCAAACGGGACTGATTGTGCACGTGCCCGAGTACATTAAAGAGGGCGAACGAATCAAAGTTGACACCAGAACTGGGCAATTCCTGTCGCGTGCTTAGCTGACAATACAAGCCCGAAGCGCAAGCGAGTGAATTACGTACGTCAAAATCACTCGCTTCCGCTTTTTGAAGTTGCGCTAGTTGCTTTTGGGCACCATGCTTGCTTCGTCGAGCTTCGGGATCGACCACACTTATGGTCCGATCGCCTTTGCCGGGATGGGTCGTGTCGTCAAGAATCTTGGACGCTAGTTCGCACACCTAACATTCGACATGGTTCATCCGCCGACTGGGCTGGTGTTGTAGTCAACTGAGGTTGGTAATTCCACGGGACCGATCACCATTGATTCCGATAATGTTTTCATTGCAACCAACAATACAATGTCACCGCCGTCACCAATCGTAGTGCTGGGATCATGGAGAGATTCGCTTACAGCGCGTATGGGACACCGACGATTACCGATGCCAGTGGGACGGCACGTACGACGATGGCCATCGGCAATCGTTATACGTATACGGGCCGCGAGTGGGACGAAACATTGACACTTTTTCACTTTCGCGCTAGAAAGTTTGATTCGGCAAGTGGAGGACTTGCAGGTAGAGATCCGCTGGGGTGTGTAGATTCCGAATGCTTGTACCAAATTGGTTTTTGTTTGTTCCGGACTGATCCATATGGAGAAAAGACTCAGACTGGCGATGACGACAGCAAGATAACACACAAAACTAACGTTCAGAAAAGAACCACGACAAGCACTCAAGGGCTCGCGCAGGACGCAATAATACAAAAAATCGAACGAATAACGCAAAATGGCATCAGAACCCCCAAAAGTGGAAAGGCAGCACTCCCCCAGGTGTTATTGGGAAAATATTTGTTTGTGAATGCGAAGCGGTCGCAGTATTCTACTATGACGATTGCCTCGACAATGCGAGATTGGACCAGGAAGCGTGCTATAAAGCCGCGCGAGCAAAATGATTGACTCTGACGATAGAGCTAGTTACTCAGCGAACTGTACGAAAATCGCCTATTTGGACATATTAGAATGCGCTGCTAACTATGCGGCCGACGGTCTTTCGTGTCTCGTCCCGTTTAGCTTGCTTTAGGCACTGCGAGCCAGGAGGCGGGTTGTCAATTATACACTGCGTTCGTTGGAGTTTATCGTGTCGGAGGCATATACCGTGCTCGATCCTGAGGGGGACGCCATTGCAGGAAGATTTAAGATCGCAATTCGTGGTTTTTACGAAAGGGCATTAAGGGATGACGCCTCGTCTCAATACTTTCTTGCATGCTGCTATTTTGATGGTTGCGGCGTTAGAAAATCTGTATCGAAAGGATTTCAGTGGCTTGTGAAAGCAGCGGAGAACGGAAGTGATCTAGCTTGCGACAATTTAGCGAAACGATACCAGGACGGCGATGGATGCAAAAAGAATACCGATCAGGCGGTATTTTACTACTTGAAAGCATTTGAATTGGGCGACCGGAATGGCGCGTTTAACGCCGCATTTGTAATGATTGAAAACGCGGATCAGAAATCGCAATTGAGCAATGCAATCGAGATTCTTAGAAATGGGGCACTGTTAGGTGCCCTCGATTGCAGCCACAAGCCTGGTTTTCTGTATTCGGATAAAGAACGGCCTTGTTTTTGTCCAGCTTTCGCAGTGTTTTGGTACATGTTTGCAGTAGGTCAGAGATCGGCTGACTCAATGTTTAATTTAGCATTGATTTTTGACCTGGGTGACATTGTTTCGAGAGATGTACATTTGGCAATGTTTTATTACGAGATGTCATCCAAAACAGGAGATTTAATGGCACGAGATAACTTATCGTGTTTGATTGATGAGTTCAAAGAATAGATGAGTCGCGTGATTCTACGGCGGAAGATGGACTGTAGGTATGGTGTAGGAAAATGTGGGTGTAGGAAAATGTGGGTGGAGGAAAAGGTGTGGTGGAGGAAAAGGTGTGCGACACCGTTTATTGATGGAACATTGCGTTTCCCCGGAGTAAAGCGTCGCTCATGGGGGAGAAGATAGAGGTTGGGGGAATTGAATGATGTGCCAAGGGGACGGTTGGCGTCGCCGATAGTGGCTTTGTTTCTGCCAGTCGGTTATGAATCGGCTTGCCCCTTTTCTTCGTCTGGTGGGGCTCCTCTGAAAAGACGCTGCGTTAAGGTCAGACTTGATCGTCGGTATTTATTCATTTACATAACTCCAGAATCTGCGGTGCGAAGACCGAAGATCGAGTCTGACCGGGTGCATGACATGGTTTGCTAGGAAACTTTGGAATTGGTCTTGCGGCGGCGATGTCGGAATCCGTCGCATCGCTGCTGGCGGCGAGTCCAGAATG
>JAYVSE010000284.1:0-9773 GCA_043775635.1 Planctomycetaceae bacterium
GCGTGCCCAACGGGCCGCGAGCCTCGCGCGGGGCGTTGCCCACGCGGTTTAACGACAAATCGCCAAGCAAGGTTATTTAATTCTCGGACCACTAGTGCGATCAACCGCTCATTTCTTGAATGCTGAAACCCTGAATGCTAGAACGACGTTCACTGAAAGTCCCGATTACGCTCGGCGTGGTCATGATCGTGCTGGTCGTGGCACTAGCCATCGGGTGGATCTCGATCAGCGTCGGTGCGGCACTCGAAAATCAAGCGAATGCACCTGTTTACTACGCGCTTCTGGCGATTGGTAGTGTTGGCCTCGCAGTGGTGCTGGCGGGAGTCATCGCTTACTTAACGTTGACGGTGAAAGCGATAAACCTCAATCGTCGGCAGTCGAATTTCATCGATAGCGTTACGCATGAACTGAAAAGCCCCATCGCGTCGTTGAAGTTGTACCTGCAAACATTAGCACGGCGTTCTGTTGATGCACAGCAAAGTGCTGAGTTTCATCGCTACATGCTTGAAGATGTTGAGCGTCTGGACCAATTGATCAATCACTTGCTCGACGCGGCGAGAATTGAACGCGACAGCAAACCGGCCGAATTGGAGACGCTGCGTTTGGACGAGATCCTCCGTCGTGGCGCCATTGCGGCATCCGTTAGGTATGCGGTCCCCAGCGACACGGTGACAATCGAAAGCCCACAATTATGGTTGCGGAGTCGCGCGATCGAACTCGATATCCTGTTTCGGAATCTGATCGACAATGCGGTAAAATATGGCGGATCACCACCACTTGTGAAAATCGTTGCCTCGACGATCAGCGGCAATCGAGTGGTCGTTCGCGTATCCGACAACGGCCAAGGTATCCCTCCGAACCTGCGCCGAAAGATCTTTGGTAGATTCGTTCGGTTAGGGAGCGAACTGGAAAGATCTAAACCGGGGACCGGACTTGGGCTCTACCTTGTCCGTACCGTCACGCGATCTCTCGGTGGTTCCATCCAAATCGACTACCAGGAACAACAACAGGGCACCGTCTTTATCGTGACACTTCCAGGCGTTGTTACCATCCCTACTGATACAACCACGCCGCTTCCCGATCGCGAAGTCGATTTTGCCTTTCGCGATTCCAAAATCAACGATGAACCAGTGACGACTGGGGATGAACAAAGGTAAACGATGCGACCGCATATTTTGGTCGTCGAAGATGAGAAACACATCGGTGTTGGCATCAAATACAATTTAGAAGCCGAAGGCTATCGCGTCACACTGGTGGAAGACGGTCCAATGGCGCTGCGCATTATTGGCCAATCCAATGAGTCCGTCGACTTGGTTATTCTTGATCTGATGCTGCCAGGAATGAGTGGCTACGCGGTTTGTGAAGCGGTGCGATCACTCGGCCTGCGCATTCCCATCATGATGCTTTCGGCTCGCACCCTCGCGGAAGATCGCACTCGCGGGTTTGATGTGGGTGCCAATCAGTACATGTCCAAGCCGTTCGATCTTGACGAATTGCTCAGTCGCGTGAAAAACCTATTGACACTAAGCCGCGCTCAAGGGCCCGTGCCACATGCGACATCCGGCGTAAAAGTCCGACAATCGCAAGCCATAACGACGGCTGAATTTGGCAGAGTCCAAGTCAACTTCGACACGCATGAAGTGCTTGTTGACTCGGCACCCGTCAAAGCAACTCAGAAAGAGCTCAAGCTGCTGCGTTACTTTCTCGAAAATCCGCTGCGCGTCATCAGCCGACAAGAACTGTTAAGCCAGGTTTGGGAGATGACCGGCAACTTGCAAACTCGGGCTGTTGATCAGTTCATTGCAAGGTTGCGTAAGATCATTGAAGTGGACCCCGCCGCCCCGCGACATTTGCTGACGATCCGCGATGCCGGATATCGATTCATCGTCAACCCAGAAAGCGCGACGGACGAAGTGAGCTGACACGAAACCTCGCATCGAGGCGAACACGAATTGCAATGCTCCGTGGTCAATTCTTTTAGGTTGGTCGACGTTTGATCGTGTTATCTGCCCGTGATCGGATTCAAGTCGGCGTGCGTTTTTGCAATCCATACCATGATTGATTCGCGTAACGACTTCGAAGTTTCGACTAGCTCGTCCGCGTCCTTCGAGCGAACGACTTCTGCGCGGTCGTACATGGCCTGCCCGCGCAATCGCGATGCAAGTTCAATTTGATCGGCAATTTCTTGATACTCTTCACCAAGCACGAGCGGTAACGCACCGATAGTTCTCTTGTGATGGCTTCCACCTTTCGGCACAGTGTAACCGCTGGCACGCAGCGCGATCGCACAAAGATTTAACGCGGCGTCGTAGGCATGCATAAATCTTCCATCATTGCTGACCTGCGTCACTGATGCATCAGCGATTTCACGATCCACGACCGCCAACAAATCTTTGAGCTCGTTTCTTGTCGCAAGTTCTTCACGAAGCCAACTGTTTTTTTGCCATTGCTCTAAGGTCATCTTTCAAGCCCTCCTCTGTTCGCTTGATTCCGCCGAGTTCGATGAACTTCTTGGGTTTATCCATCACATCACATGCAAAGCGATTGCCCTGCTGGAATTTTGCCGCAAAGTCGTCAAGAGAGTAAATCGTGGGCCGGATTTCACGTCCAAGGATCGACTCAGCCTTCTTGATCAAACTGCCAATCTCTCGCTGGGAAACATCGCCCAGCAGCATCAAATCAATGTCGCTCTCGGCACTCTGTGCATTCCGCGCGGTCGATCCGTATACAAAACCATACGCGAGGCGTTCCCCCAATGGCCGCAGTGTGTCTCGCAGTACCGACTCAACACAAAGTCCGCTGAGTCGCTCTCGAGCGTTGCAGAGATTGCTGATAGCATCGAGCATGTGTCGGCACGGTTTTCCATCGCCAGCATGTCCTTTACCGACTGCGATTAACTGCCCTTCCAATTCAAGCACAGTATCTTCATTCCACGCCAATTTCCCAGAAAGTAGTTCATCGGACAACACAAGACTCGCTTCGATGGCGTGCCGCGTATCGTCACGTGACCATGATCGAAATTGCTCAATGTATTCAGAACAGAGGGACTGCAGCGCGGACACGCTTGCCATCCCTACGCGGCTATTCGATTCAGCATTGGCGATTTGGAGAATAGCGTCTCGCACTGTCTGCGACCTGGATACGAGCGATTCCAGTTTGAATGCAGAAACAACGCGAACTTCTTCCTGTTCATTTTTGTTAGCCAGGAACGCAAGCAGCATTTCCTCGCATTCGTCCTGAAATTCCAAAACATGCAATCCTCGAATCGACGCAGCACGCACGTCACCATTCTCGTTTTCATTCCTCGCGATGCCTAGCAACAACGCCTGAGTCTCCTCGCTTGGCTGTGTCAAACTTGCCAGCGCTGAGACCGCTTCTTCCCTTACCGAAACTTCGGCATCCGACGCGATCGCTTTTTTAAGCGCCTTGACGATTGCCGGTGTCGACTTGGGTACTTCATCCGTTGGTTGCCATGAATCAAAATTTGGCGTCACGTTAGCAAGCTTCAGCTTGTGATACACGTACGTTGGTTGGCATTTCTCTGACCGACCTAGAATCGCTGACCGCAAAGCTGCGGCGCTCTGTTCGTGCCGAGTTCCGTCAAATGCAGGAAGGATGCTAAACAGTTCAAGTGTCAACCAATACCAAGGACTCTCGCCTTGGGTATCCAAAGAATCGAAAACGGATTGCGTGAATTGTCGACTCGGAACGGTGGCACCATCTGACAGGCATCGTAGCGCAAGCAACGGGCCACGTTTCAAAAAACGTCCAGTAGGATCCGCATCATCAGCGATCACGCGCAGCAATTCCTCCGCACGCGCAGGGCTGACGTGCGCCGCGACCAAGCGGACGACTTCTGACCATTCGGGATGGAACAAATACGACCGCATCAAATCAGGCAGCGAGCCAGTTGTATTTGAATTGCCCTCGGCCTCCAGTTCCAATCCGATTGCGGCAAAATACTCCTGCATCGTTCGATGCGTGAACGCATACACACTCGGCATTCTTTGTTCCAGCAATCCGGCATGCTCGGACAGAAACGTAAGGATGGGATCGGTCTGTTCTTTAGCGATCTTTGCATCGAATCCGATTCGATTGCAAAGCGTATTATGCAAGCTATCTACGATCCACCAACGATGCGCCGTCACCAAGCCCGCGCGCTGCATCGCCAATGCGAGTTCCCCAATCAACCAACTGAGTTCGCGAGGATCGAGGTCAACGAATCCGATCTCTCGAAATCCAAACTCCTTTTGCTTGCTCGCGTCCCAAGTGTCCAGGAACACTTCCGTGATTTTTGCATACAGGTCAACTCGCCGGCGCGGTAATGCGTAACCTCGCGACTTACACATTAAGATTAAAACCGTCAAAGTCAGCGGATTGCGGGCTAGCTGATTGACGCGAGTGTTTCCAAAAATGGCGTCCGCCAAGTCTTTAGAAATCTTCTCCGGCGTTTCTGCCTTTGTCGTGGCCAAGATGAGCGACCATTTTTTCACAGCGTCACGGATTTGATCCTCACCATATTCGAGCAGTCGAAACTGCTCGAAGCGTAGGTTGTTCCAAGGGGATGGATCGAAGCCATTCACGCGCGACGTGAGCACATACTTTGCATCGGGGGCATTTTTCACGACTCGCTCGATCGCCCGTATCACACGAGTTCGTAGCGATATATCGCCCACCGCTTCCCCCTGCCTGCCAAGAGGAACTTCATCAAGCCCGTCAAGCAAGAACAGCATCGATGACGGATCGGATAGCAGTTTGCCTTGCAGAGTTGGCCCAATATTGGTGCAACGCGATTCATCCGCACGTGAGACCGCCCAGTCGATAAAGTTCAAATCTGGCTGTTTTTCAATCGCCAAAGCAAACTCTGGCAAGCGAACAACGATCGGCGTATCGGCTCCGCCCAAACCTTCGCTGGCAACCTTTGAGGCCATGTAGTTCAGCAGTGTCGTTTTACCCGCGCCAGGAACTCCCAGAACAACGGCACGGCTCGACTTGCTGATCCACTCGACGGCTGACTTCGGCTCTGCCTGCTTCAGTTCAGTGTCGCAGGTGTCCTCATCGAAGCGACCAGATTCTGGCTTCTTGCTTGCAACAGGCACAGCGTTTGGTGCCACATAGAAGGAATCGAGAGGGCGACGGTGATGCTCGGCAAACCCAAGCCCCGCGAATGACTGCAGTCGAAACTTCTCCAAGACGAAAGCTCGGTATTGCTGCAGTGAATCAATGCCGAGCAAATCTTCTTCGCTGACTGCCAGAGCACTAAGAATCTGGACACGTGTTTCCGGCCGAGTCCTAGCCCAACCGCCATTGAGAATTCGATTGACTTGAACGCGAGACAGCCCTGCCTTGGTGGCCAGGTCGTCCTGGGTCAGATTTCGACGTTCAAGCAAATCACGGATTGCGGTCGAGATCCCAGAGACGCGACTCGGGGAGCGGGTTTCGGTGATTTGTGTCATTCACTGTTCTCCTTTGTAACTTGCCATGTTACACGCATCATTCAAACCATGTCAACAAACGCCCAAAACTTACCTAATTTTCCAATCGGATCAATCCTGATTTCCGACTATTGCAACACTGGCATATATCGCTAGTATATCTCAAAAGGTACACACGTTACACAACGTACCTCAGGATGATCGTGTTTCCATTTCCTCGGCTCCCCTCCGACTGGGCAACGCCGTTAGGGATAATTTAGCGGAATGGCGCAAACCGGCGCTAGCCATCTGGTGGTTTGAGCCTCAGCGAGACCGGACGGCTCGCGCCGTAGCGCTAAATTCGCCGAAGAAAAATCCCTAACGGCGTTGCCGGCTGGGATTCCAGAAAGTTGTGGCGAACGTGCTGCGCCGACTAACCATTCGGCGACATTCGGTCCTCAGTCACGAAGTGACGAAATATTATAGCCCGGGGTGGGCCAACAGAGCGCAGCGCCGGTTGGCGTAACCCCGGGTTACGATGGAAGGCTCATTGGGAAATCGCAACGCGACGGCAGGCGTTCTCCGGCCACGACCAGTTTAAACTCCAGTCGCTGCACCTGTCGTCGCTTCGCGACTTCTGGATTCTTTCCTATCCGAATCCACGGACTGGCGTCCGTGGCTACAACCTACCACCGCGTTGCGGTTTCAGAATTATCGAAGTGACATCAAATAAATTGGCTTTGGACCATTGCGATAAGTTAGCCGAGGCTCTCGTCGGACGCGATCACGCGAGAAAGATCCAACTCACTCTTGAATGCCCGATCGGCTATTACTGCATATAACGTTTCGTGGTGGTCCAGACTGCCTTGCAGACTGAACTTGATCTCTTGGATTTTTGAAACGATCTGTGCGAAGGTGTTCTGAATCAAAATTGGTGGACATGGGACCCTGATTTGATTCAGGTTCGCCTTGGAGATGTTCGGCATTGATCCCGCAGCACCACTTGCAGTGGATTGGATGGCTCGCCGTTGCGACTGTGAAATCAAAAGCTGCCACAAGTAGATGGGGTTGAGTTCGACATTATCGCGGATTGCGAGACGAAAGATGAGATCAGGCAAAAGCAACTTGGGACGCGTTTCGAATACATATGCGCACGCGGCAACAAGTTCGTAGGTGTTTTTTCTGCTGAAGAGTACGTCGCCAACTTTCACCTCAACTATCGAATGTGGAGGAATATCAACAGGCAGTGCCTTGTTGTCGCCCTCTTTGTAAAAGCAACTTGTGACGGCTCCTAATTTCAGAACACCCCATTCATCAATGTCTGCGGGTCGAGCCTCACACATGGGGCTTTTTCCGCTTTCGATGCCAGTCAATAATTCGGAGAACGGCTTCTTATCCCAGCCTTTTTCATTGCGGATAGGATCGCCGAACATGTCGAGGAAGACGCTTTTGAGGAGGTCGTCGAGTTGTTGCAGGTGTTGTTTCCGCTGGGCAATCAGCCCTTCCACTTTGCTGAGCAAATACGCAATCCGCTTCTGGTCCTCCAACGAAGGAAGGGGGGTCTCGATTTTGCCTACGTGACTTGGACGAGCCCGGAGCAAAGAACCTCCAATCCCGGAGACCGTGTTCATGAACTGAGAGTGGAACTTATCGCTGGTAAGGAACTGACTTATGTATGGACTATGGAACTCGCTGCTGCGGAATACAATCCATTCACCTGATGCAATCAACCTTCGCCCACTTGCGGCCCCAACGACCCAAGAACGCCTGATGTGCGGCACGATCTTTGAGAGCAGCACGTCGCCGGGATGAACGACTTGCTTTGACGATCCGATTTCACTGCCCAATACTATGTCCGGTGTCTTTCGGTCAAACGCCGGAATACTGTAAAGCTCAAAGACTTCACCGGGGAAATTAGTGGGATTAACAGTACCACTGCGTGTCGCCATAAGCTTCTGGAGAGAAATCATATTGTCCGAATGTTGTTCTTTGCGTTTCATTCTGCCGCCTCGATTGCAACAAGCTGTTCATCAATGAACCGCTGCATCTCTTCTTTCTTTGGCAACTCAAGCTGGTACTTGGCGATGAAGAGTTGGTTGTCCATACCGGCTAAGGCGTACTCGGCGAGGGCGTGGTTTTTGTCGGTGCAGAGCAAAATCCCGACCGGCGAGTTGTCGCCTTCGGTCATCATGTTGGCGCGATACCAACTGACATAAGTATTGAGTTGGCCGAGGTTCTCGTGGCTGAAGCGTTCGAGCTTGAGTTCCACCAGCACGTGGCACTTGAGAATGCGGTGGTAGAAAACCAGATCGACAAAGAAATGCTCGTCGCCGATGAGGATGCGTTTCTGGCTCGCTTCGAAACAAAAGCCGTGTCCGAGTTCCAACAGGAAATTTTGCAGCTTGTCGATGAGTTGCTGTTCCAGGTGCGATTCGCTCATCACCTCCGCCGGTTTCAGACCGAGGAATTCAAAAATGTACGGATCGCGGATGTTCAGCCCGGTGTACTGCTCGGCTGATTGCTGAGTCAACTCGGACAGCTTTTGCTTGTCGTGAGACAGACCGGAGCGTTCGAAATACAAGCTGCCGATCTGCCGTTTCAGTTCGCGAACGGACCAGTTGCCTTGGATCGCCTCGGCTTCGTAGAAGGCTCGTTTTTGCGAATCGTCCAAGCCCAGCATTTCGGTGATATGCGAGAAGGAAAGGCGCGAAATCAGCAGAGAACCCGCGATTTTTGCTGCTTGGGCGTCCGGCTTTTGAATTTGGGAGACAGTGTCCCCCAAATTCGACAGACGAGGGATTCGTCGACTTAATTCGGGAGTCAGCGCCTCCCGAATCTGTGGATAGGCTTGGTAAAACAGCCGGTATCGTCGCAACTCGCGAGCGTCGCAGCGTGGGATTTTTAGCCGCTGTAATTGAGTCGAAAGGTTGGCCAACAGTCCAGCACCGTATTCGGCCCGATCCTTTCCCTGTTGTTCGTATTCAGCAATGTAAAATCCGATGAGCCAATTTCGAATCGTGAGGCTGACATTGACGGCTTTGCTTGCCTGGGCAGACAACTCCTGATGCGTTTGCTGAATCTGCTGTACCAGTTCAGCAAGCGAATCAATCTTTGAGATAGAATTGTTCATCCAATCATCTCCCGAAGTTCCAGTAGCTCTCGCACGATGCCGCTTTTGATCTTGGCGAGGTCCTTTTCTGCGACATCCCCGACTTCGGCTTCGATCAGTCGGTCCAGAATCACCGATGGCTTCTCGTACTTGACTTCTTCAAAAACGTCGACCTTGTAGCGATTGAGGCTCAGGTCGTAACCTTCGGCTTCAATCTCCTTGCGCGGCACGAAGAAGTGTTTCTGAGTTCGGTCGGACTCGGCTTTTGGTTTGCGAGCTTTGAACAGAGTGACGATGTCCTGTAGGTCGCCGTAGCCGGGTTGCTTGTTGCGTTTGTCGTCCAGCGAATATCCGTCGGCCTGCATGTCGTAGAACCAGACGTGCTGTGTCGCTGGTTTAGTGACTTTGTCTTTTGGCCCCCAGACTTTGGTGAACAATAGAATGGCAGTGCTGACTCCGGCGTACGGTTTGAAAACACCACTGGGCATGGCGATGACGGCTTTCAGGTCGCAGCGATCGACGAGCAATTGTCGCAGACTTTTGAATGCCTTGCCAGAGCCAAACAGGACACCTTGTGGGACGATGACGCAGGCGGTTCCACCCTTTTTCAACAAGCGGTAGATGTTGGCGACAAACAGCAACTCTGACTTGGTCGTGTCAATGATCAGGTTTTCATTGATGTCGCCCTTGTCGACGCTGCCCGTAAATGGCGGGTTGGCCATCACGATGTCGTATTCAGACTCTTGGTTGAAACTTTTGCTGAGCGTGTCCTTGTAATCGATCATCGGCTCGTCGATGCCGTGCATCATCAGGTTCATCAGACCTAGGCGAACCATCGTGCTGTCGATGTCGAAACCGATGAGCGTCTGGGCCAGGATGCTTTGAGCATTTTCCGTCAGAGCAGCCGCGACCGAAGTTCGCACGAAGCCGTCTTCGTCGGGTTTCAGGTTCTTGGCCCCGGCTTTGATCGCCAATTGCGTGACGATGCTCTGGTATGCACCGAGCAGAAAGCCCGCCGAACCGCAGGCCGGATCGACGATGCGATGGCCAAGTTGTGGCTGGACCAGTTCGGTCATCAGTTTGATGATGTGCCGAGGCGTTCGGAATTGCCCGTTCTTTCCGGCTGACGCAATTTCGGAAAGCAGCATTTCATCAGCAATTCCCGGAACGCCTTTGTGTTATTGGCATAAGTTGTTTTCTGGTATGTTCTTATGTTGAATTTCGAGTGATCTATATTGGCCGAACTATCG
>JAYVSE010000285.1:0-12459 GCA_043775635.1 Planctomycetaceae bacterium
TTGCTTGTGTTCCTTGGTGGGCGATTCATCGACGTAAAGTTGTTTCTGATGTGCCAGTTCGCTGCGCAGTTCCTCGTAGGGATCCGCGAGGGCATCGGACACAAGGTTTTGAATCTTGACAGTCCAGGCTGGACTGCAAGGAATGTTCAACAGGTCGCTCAGGAACCCAGACGCCCGCCGCTTGCTTTGCCGAAAGTGCCCCATCAGCAGTCCAGTAAACGCGGCTAAACGCGGCCCGCATTGACCCGTGGGAACGCCTTCGGGAAGCGTGGCCGAAGTACTGATACCACAGCATGGGCAATTGCCACGGTGCAAACGGTGCTCGTAAATGATCGGTTCAATCGGCGGTATTTCCCAGATCTGATGTCGCTGGGGCGGCTGGGTATCGGCGACAAGTTCACCACCGCAGCGGCGGCAAGCGTCGGGATGATGCTCAAAGATTTCCTTGCACTGTTCTGGCGGCACCAACTTTCGGGAATGCCTTGCATGCCCTTTCTGACCACCACGTTTTAGTTTCGACTTCGGCTTCTTCTTGCCGGGTTTGTCTTGATCGTTATGAGGATGAATCGTGCTCGATGGCAGTGATGAGTTGTTCGGGGTAGCTTTCGGTGTTTTGGCAGACAGTCATTTGACTTGCTCTTCCCGTTCAGCAATCCGGGCTTCAAACTGTGCGCACACAGCCAAGAAAAAAGCCTTGACCGCAGGAGCCATCTCCGCCTCGATCTCGGGCGGAATAGCGATCTTCGACGGTGGAATCGGTGCGGCCATGCACCCATTGGTGCCGAAACTGGCACTTCGTGTCCAGATCGATTTCTCGAATCCTTAGTCCAGCCCGTGAACGGTTACGCTGGCTTCTTATCCGAAATCTGGTAGCACTTGGGTGCGGGCGTTTTTGGCGGCTTATCAGTCGTTTGAACCGGATCTGGCGGCGTTTGATTTGACGCGGGTTACACGATGTTCTACTTCCGATAGCCGAGCGACGTTTTTTGCGGATCTTGCCGGCAAGCCTTACGAGTCGCTTAGCCAAGACGAGATCGATGCGCTTCGTAGCCAAGTCAAACAACGCTTTGCGACTTCGATCGATGCGAACATCGTGGTTAAAACCCATGTCAGAATCTTTGTGGTCGAGTTGCTCCGCAACTCGATGCCGAGTCGCACGCCGAGTCGCGGAGCGACTCGGCCACACTTGGCCAGTGCTCATTGCGTTCGTGGACTCACCGGGACTCGCCAACGTCGGCTGATTCGTGCTTAATTCGTCGAATCGAGAATTTCTTCCTAATATTCTTTCTTGCCGAGCGTTGACTTGATCGGAAGCCGCCGGCAACGCCTCCTCGTAAGCTTGAATCGAACCTTGTTCATGAACGAAATACATACTCGCAATGGCCAAGCGCCGAGTCAGCAATCAATGTTGGTCGGGGACCGCGACTGGATTGAGACGATGGTGAATCGCTACGAGCGACCACTACTGGCCTACGCTTGCCGGTTACTTGCGGGCGATTCGTCGCGTGCTCAAGACGCGGTCCAGGAAACTTTTTTGAGGCTTTGTCGGGAAGATCGAAAGCAGATTGAGTCGCGAATCGCGGCTTGGCTGTTCTCGGTTTGTCGAACCCGTGTGATCGATATGCAACGTTCTCTAGGTCATGCCATGAACTCGCTTGATTGTTTGCCCGTCGCTGATCCAGCTCCTGATGCTTCACAGCTTGCCGAAACGGCAGAGCAATCATCGAAACTCGCGGCGTTAGTTGGCACGCTGACACCGCGGCAACAAGAAGTCCTGCGTCTGCGGTTACAAGCGGAACTGAGCTATCGCGAGATCGCTGAGATCACGGGGCTGACGGTCTCAAACGTTGGTTTCCACTTGCACGCTGCCGTTCGATCGCTACGCGACGCAATGAACCCAGTTTGTTGAAATTGATGCTTTGAAATTTGCGTTTGGTTTTTGATTTTTTATCTGTCCTTTGTTCGAAATGAAAACGGGTTAGCAACATGCAACCATCCACCTGGAACGATGAGCGGATCACTGCGTATGTGTTGGGCGAATTGTCGCCCAGCGAGGCTGCTCAGATCGAAGCGGATATGCGAACCCATACTGATTTAGCGACCGCTGTTGATGAAGCTAGGATGGTCACGAAGCAGTTGACGGCGATGTTTGCCGCCGAATCTCCCATGTTGCTTGATGACATCAAACGCAAAGAAATCTTGGGCGCTCCCATAGCGATGTCGGCACCGCCTATGGCTGTGCCTGAGACTGCTTCGCGCGGTGCCGCACGACGGTACTTTGCGTTGGCGGCCAGCGTTTTGATTCTCGGTACCGTCGCAACGGCCTTTTATCAACTGGACAATGGCAATCGAGACGGCGCGGCGCAAGTTGCAATGGCAACAAAACCCATGTCGGAGATCGAAGCCGTCAATCAGCCGATCGTCAGCAAGACAGCAGAAAGAGCAGCACCCGCTAAGGATGATATGTCCCGTAGTCTTGAGCTCGATGCTCAGCCATCCGGTGGCTTGGTATCCGGTGGCTTGGTATCTGGTGGCTCGGCACCTGTGGCGCAGGCACCAAGCCGCGATGCAAAATCCGTTGCCGATGTCTCTGGAAAGTTGGAGCAGGAAATGCCGACTGCGCCGATGGCCGGTGGACCAGCGAACGCTGGCGATGCCTACCCGCCAGCGGCTGATGTTTCTCAGGATACGCTTGCAGACAATGGACGTGGCGGGACGTTGCGTGATGTCGAGACTCGCAGGCTTAAACAAAAAATCACACCGCGAGACGACCTCGCCGTGCAACTATCGAAAGAAGGGCTTAGCTCCGGTTTAACGGTGCCTCCTGCGCCATCGGCAAAGCCCGCAGAAATGAGTGACGAAGCATTTTCGCTAGATTTCGCGGAACAGCCTGGGTTGGGCACGGCTCGCCCGCAGTCTGGCGACGTTTCGCAGTCTGGCGAATTTAGCATGGAAGGGATTGCAGATGGGACTGCGTCAGCGATGTCACTCGTTAAAGGGGGGCGTCGGTTATCGTCGTCGGCGGCTCCCGACGGTGAGTCGTTCGAATCAATGCATCAAGGCCAAGGCGCGGGGCTTGGTGGTGACCGTTTTGAACGGATCGACGAAAACGACTTCAAGCGCGTCAATGAAGAACCGCTCAGCACGTTTTCAATCGACGTCGATACCGCTTCGTATTCCAAAGTTCGTCAGTTCATCTTGCAATCCGGTACCTTGCCACCAGCGGGGGCGGTGCGGATTGAGGAACTGGTGAACTACTTTGACTACGGCTATGAACCGCCCGCGCCCGGCGATGAGCATCCGTTTGCATCGCGAGTCGAAGTGGCTGCTTGTCCTTGGAAGCCCGAGCATCGCTTGGCACGCATCGCGATCAAAGGCAAAGTGATTGAGAACGCAGCGCGTCCGATGAGCAATCTGGTGTTCTTGGTTGACACTTCCGGTAGTATGGCAGAACCCAATAAATTGCCGCTCGTAAAACAGGGATTGCAGAAGCTAGTCAGTCAATTAGGCGAGCGAGATCGCGTGGCGATTGTTGTTTATGCTGGGTCGGCTGGACTGGTGCTTGATTCAACGCTGGCGAACGATCGGTCGACGATCTTGCGTAAAATCAATCAGATGCAATCCGGCGGTAGCACGAACGGTGGCCAAGGCATTCGACTCGCCTATCAAGTCGCTCGTGACCATTTCATCAAGGATGGCGTTAACCGCGTGATCCTATGCAGCGATGGTGATTTCAATGTGGGGACCACCAGCGACGACGAGCTGGTGGGACTGATTGAATCGGAATCCAAGGGCGGTATCGATCTCACCGTGCTCGGTTTCGGGATGGGCAATCATAACGATTCGATGATGGAAAAGATCAGTGGTCGAGGTAACGGTAACTACGCCTTCATTGACTCTGCCGCCGAAGCCGATCGAGTGCTGGTTCAGCAGACATCAGGCACGCTGGTGACGATTGCTCGCGATGTGAAAATTCAAGTTGAGTTCAATCCGTCGGAGGTTGCAGCCTATCGATTGATCGGCTACGAAAATCGGAAGCTGGCCAACGAAGATTTCAAAGACGATACAAAAGATGCGGGCGAGATCGGTGCTGGACATACCGTGACAGCGCTGTATGAATTGATCCCTGCAAGCGGTGATGTCGCTGCGCTGGCACCAGCCATCGATGAACTGCGATACCAAAAAGAAGCTACACTGTTGGAACCCAGCAAAACCGGCGAGTTAATGACGGTGAAGTTGCGTTACAAGAAACCGGATAGTGACACGAGCATCCCCGTTTCGTTTCCGGCAACCGATGGGAAGCAAGCGTTTGCCGATGCGACCGAAGATTTCCGATTTGCGACTGCGGTGGCAGGCTTTGGGATGCTGCTCCGCTCGAGCGAACATGTCGGGAACTGGACATTAAGCAATGTTCAACAAGTGGCCGAAGGGTCCAAGGGAAATGATCCGCACGGGCTGAGAAGGGAGTTCGTTGAGATTGTCCGCCAAGCAGGTCAGCTTCGAGGCAGTGAGCAGTAGGGACGTAACGAAGATGTTTGTAAATACAACGAGGTTGCCGCATGTGCTGAAACCTCTGCTTTATTTCTGTCCAGACCAATACGAGTTAGAACGTTCGCGATTATTTGCTCCTGGTTGGATGCTCGTGGGAAGTGTGCTTGACGTTCCTCAAAACGGTGATTTTTTTACATGTGAATTACTGGGGCAACCGATTTTTGTTCGAAACATGGATGGAACTATCCACACGTTTTTGAATGTATGCCCCCACCGGCATTGCTTGTTGACCCAGGTTGAACATGGTAACCACACGAAACTGACCTGCCAGTATCACGGCTGGGAGTTCACTGCCGATGGTCGGACCGGCCGAATACCCGATGCGCAAAGCTTCAGGCCGCTTCCCGGTGGGCCAGAATGTTTGCGTAAATTTCGTACGGAAGTCCGGGGTCCATTGATATTCGTGTCGTTCAATGACCAGGCAATCGACTTAGCCAAGCAACTTGGGCCGCTAAACGATGTTTGCGACGAATTTCCAGTAACACGATGGCGAAAGTCTGAAAGTTGGAGCTACGATTTTTCGGCTAATTGGAAGGTCATCGTTGAAAACACGGTTGAGTCCTACCACATTCCCTTAATCCATCCGAAGACGCTGATCCGCTATGGGCTTGAGGAAGAAATCCAACACGAGATCTATGAAAACTCGACCAGCATGCATTCGCCAATCGCGTCACCGGCAATCTATCGTCGCGTAGCGGACTGGTTGTTGCGTTCGCTTGAACCCGGCTGCACGCACATTTATCGTTTATATCACGGCTTCCCAAGTCTGTTTCTCATTCGAGTCGACGCGATGCTACAGGTAATGACCGTGACCCCAACTTCAGCCGAATCTTGCCGATTGACTGTCGCTGTGTTTACGCTTCGCGCAGCTCGTGAAACGTTGCGTTCACGGTTACTGACACGAGCTTTGGGCAAGTTCAAAAGCTCGGTAATCAAGACAGTTCTCGCCGAGGATGCGAGACTATACCCAAGCCTGCAACGAGGCATGAGGTCCAGTCCCTTTCAAGGATCCATCAGTACTCGTGAAGAATTGGTTTATGCTTTTCAAGACTATGTGCGCCGAGGCTGCGAACTTGCCGATTGATCGCACATTGCCACCATCGCGATTACCGGAGTAATGACGAGGCCCAGCACGCCGGCAAAGATCGCTTTGATCGCAATGAAGCGAATCGTCCCGATCGAGTCGCCCGCAAAAACGACGTATGCAAAATAAATCGGTAGGGCGAGCAGCATTAAACCCGCGATTCCAAACTTGGCTGCGCGTCGCAGCGTGGAGCCTTCGAACCAATGAAAAAACCAGGGGACTTCGATTGCAGGTATGCGATCCACGGTGCCTCGCGCCAGGTGATGGCGGACGATTGGCGTGACGATGAGGGTCGTGATAAATGGCAAAAAAAAGCACGTGCCGATCGAATCTGCGACAGCACCTTGATTCATGCCCCACGTCGTCACCGAGTCTTGCCTCCAAAACGTCAATGTACCAAGTAACAAGTTGATGACGATGTTAATCACCGCTGGCACAATGCCCTGATCTATCAGAACGTATCGAACGATTTCAGGCGCGAGCTTCATCGAGTGGTTTCATTCATTGACGATGGCCAGCGGCATCAGGTAGTTTTCAGCTCGCTGAAGGGTAATATTACTACAACGAGTCAAGTGGAACTGGCGCGGCTCTTCTCGACATAGGCAAAAGCCAAGAAATCGCCCACCGGGTAAAAAGCGAATGGGGCTGACGACGCGTCGGGTGCGAATTCCTTTCGAGTCCGAATAGTCCAGTTCAACGACAAATCGATCCGAGTCGTTCATGGCGCGTTGCAGAACTGTGTTCATGGTGTTCAGTAGGGTGAGTGAAAGTGGTCTTGGCTGCCGCTGACTTAGTTAGCGGAACGGCGCGAGCCGTCCGGTATCGAGGAACCGGAGAGCTCGCGCTCTTCCGCTACGATTGAAATCAGGAAGTTATTTCGGGGCTGTTCCTTAACTATCGGATTCAGCAGTGACACGTCTGGTCCAATCCGAAAAAAAGATTCTGCGAAACCCAGTTCATTCCTTGTGGTTCTGCTTGGTTGAGCCATCCTTCCGCCCTTGATGAATGAAGTCACTGACATGTTGCACCCTCGTCTTTATCGGTTTGTTTGTGTCGCTGCATTGATCTCATCAATTTCTCCGTGTTTGGCAGAAAACTGGAGCCGTTTTCGCGGCCCCAACGGGACAGGCGTGACCGCTGATTCAGCACCAGAAACCTGGAGCAACACGGCAGGGATCAAGTGGAAATCGGAGCTTCCCGGCGTCGGGGTTTCCTCACCGATTATTGTTGGCGATCGTGTTTTTGTGACCTGTTACAGCGGCTATGGGACACCGGCTGGCGGTGGCAGCATGGCGGATCTGAAGCGACATTTGGTTTGCCTCGATCGAATGTCGGGAAAATCGCTGTGGACAAAGACCGTTGACGCCGTGCTTCCCGAAGACCCGTACGAACCACTAGGTGTCACATCGCATGGCTATGCTAGCCACACACCCGCAAGCGACGGCAAGATGGTTTACGCATTCTTCGGCAAGTCAGGGGTATTTGCGTATGACTTGGAAGGAAAACAGATTTGGAACGCGGAAGTGGGTCGCGGCTCTGGACCACAGCGCTGGGGCTCTGCCGCCAGCCCGTTGGTCCACGAAAACCTTGTCATTGTCACTGCTTCGGAGGAAAGCGAGTCGATCGTTGCCTTCGATAAGACGTCTGGCAAAAAAGTCTGGACTGCCCCTGCAGAAGGTTTACAGGGCACCTGGGGAACTCTTGTTATCGCCATTGGTGAAAAAGACGCGGAGTTGGTTGTTTCCGTTCCAGGTGAAATTTGGGGGTTCAACGCCAAGACCGGGAAATTGCGTTGGTATGCGCGGGGTACGACCGATAATTCAGCATCATCAAGTTTGGCGATCGCCGCTGGAGTCGTGTATGCAGTGGGCGGGCGAAGTGGTGATGCGGTGGCGGTGAAGACAGGCAGCGGAAAAGGCGATGTGAACGACACTGCCGTTGTTTGGGATGCCAATATTAAAGGTCGATTCGCTTCACCGATCGCCTACAACGGCTATCTTTTCACTGTCAATAACGATGTTGTCAGTTGCTTTGACGCCGCCACGGTTGAGCAAAAATTCCAGGAAAGGCTGCCTCAGACTCCAGGCAGCGCGGCTGCACCGGGACCTCCGGGAGTCGCACAAGGCGACGGCAACGGACGTCCACCCGAAGGACGCGGCGGCTTCGGTGGCGGTGGCGGTGGACGATTCGGCGGAGCCCAATATTCATCGCCCATCATCGCTGGCGGAAAGCTTTACATTACTTTGAAATCTGGTACGGTTCACGTGCTGGAGGCAAAGCCAGAGTTCAAAGTTCTTGCCACGAATCTGATTACGGGTGATTCCAGCGGATTTGATGCAACTCCAGCGGTATCCGATGGTCAATTGCTGCTTCGATCAGGCAAGAATCTATATTGCATTGCTAAATAAACCGGCGTTTGATCAATGAGTGGGATAGGCTTCCAGCCTGTCGCATTGAAAATGACAGGCTGGAAGCCTATCCCACTCGTCTTAATATCGCGGTAAACTCTTTGCCGCTGGGTTTGTCAATTTCATCTCATCCCAAAATCGGTTATTCACCATGCAGCTTGGTTTCGTCAGCGCGATTCTGCCCGAACAAAGCCTCGAGTCGGTGTTTCAGATTGCCTCGGAGCTCGCCTACGATTGCGTGGAACTGATGTGTTGGCCGGTCGGTAAAGCCGACCGTCGATACGCGGGAGTGACACACGTCATGGTTGACGATTTTGATGAATCAGCCGCCGCGAAAGTCAACGAAACGGCGAAACAGTACGGGATTACAATCAGTGGCTTGGGCTATTATCCGAATGCTTTATCGGCCAATTCCGAAGAGGCTCAGCGTGCGGTCGACCACATTCGACGCTGCATTCGTGCGGCTAGACTGTTAGGTATCAATCAATTGAACACATTCATCGGCAGGGATCCGCTGAAATCAGTGAACGAGAATTGGCCGAATTTCCTGAAAACATGGAAGCCCATTGTCGCCTTTGCAGAAGCTGAGGGGGTCAGGATTGGGATTGAAAATTGCCCGATGTTGTTTTCGCGAGACGAGTGGCCGGGTGGCAAGAACTTGGCCCATAGCCCCGCTGTTTGGCGGCGAATGTTCAATGATATCCCCAGTAGCTCCATCGGTTTGAACTATGATCCGTCGCACATGGTGCTGCAACAAATGGACTACTTGGCACCCATGCGCGAGTTCGCCGATCGGATCTTTCACGTGCATGCCAAAGACATTCGTGTCGATCGGCACCGCCTGGACGATGTCGGGACGTTTGCGGAGCCCAAGGAATACCATTGGCCCAAGCTTCCGGGTCTTGGCGAAATTGATTGGGGGCGTTTTTTCTCGGTGCTGGGTGACTGCGGATACCGTGGTCCAGTTTGCGTTGAAGTCGAAGACCGCGTTTACGAAGGCTCGCTTGAGTCGGTGAAGCTTGCGCTCAAGCAATCCTGCTACTTTCTACGAAATTTTGTTCCTCAGCCTTGAATCGCCGATTGACTGATCGCGAACATTACGCCGCTCGGCATGCTAATATCTACCCGTTAACTTTCGGTTCCCAACTCAAGCCTGATGTAAATGAGCACTGAATTTACCTATCTCGACATCGCCAAGATGATCGATCATTCGCTATTAATGCCCACGATGACTCAAGCCGACTTGGAAGCAGGCATTGGCCTAGCACTTGCCTATGATGTCGCCAGCGTCTGCATCATGCCGTACTACCTGAAGCGCTGTTCCGATCTGTTGGCTGGCAGCACCGTGATGCCAAGCACCACAATCGGATTTCCGCATGGTGGTCATACGTCGACGATCAAAATTGCGGAAGCAAAGCAGGCGGTTGCCGATGGATGTCGTGAGCTTGATATGGTGGTCAACCTCTCCAAGGTACTGAGCGGAGATTGGGGCTACGTCAGCAACGAAATTGCGGGTGTGATTAATGTCGCTCATGCGGCGAACCAGAAGGTCAAAGTGATTTTTGAGAACTGTTATCTGAACGATGATCAGAAGAAAAAACTTTGCGAAATTTGTGGGGCACTGAATGCCGATTGGGTGAAAACGTCCACTGGATATGGCACCGGCGGCGCTACGGTTGAAGATCTAAAGCTAATGCGTGAGTACACGCCATCACACGTGCAGGTCAAAGCGGCTGGTGGAGTTCGTGACCTGGATACACTCCTCAAGGTCCGTGAGATTGGTGTGACCCGCATTGGCTCAAGCCGTACCAAGGAAATGCTTGATGATTGCCGAACGCGGCTGGGCATGCCAACGTTGGCCGTGGTCGCATTAGGTGCGTCGGGGTATTGATCTCTCCTGATACTGTCTCATCAGAGGCAACCCCACCACACTCCACCAAGATGCACCCATGGCTCGTCACTTAGTTGCAACCACTTTTTCCAAGACAGGTTTTTTGCTGTTTGCGTCGTTGTTTGCTGCGCCCAGTCGCGGTGACGAAGCGACAGTTACAGCGACCGACAGTGTGGTTTCGAACTGGTGTCAGTGGAGAGGTCCCAATCGCGATGGGCTAATCTCGGGAACTTCGTGGCCAGATGCGCTCCAAGATCGATTGAAGTTAGTTTGGGAGAAAAAGCTTGGACCTAGCTATAGTGGCCCTGTGATCAGTGGTGATTTCGTATTTTCAACAGAAACGGTTGATAAGAAATTCGAGCGAGTAACCGCGTATGGATTGGCCGACGGTGTGCAATCCTGGACAGCGGAATGGGAAGGCTCGATGGCCGTTCCTTTTTTCGCGGCTGCTAACGGTGATTGGATTCGCTCGACGCCTGCCTGCAATGGAACGTTGTTGGTCGCTGTCGGCATGCGTGACTTGATCGCTTGTTTTGACTTTACTTCCGGTAAAGAACTTTGGAGAGTCGACCTGCCGCAGAAACTCGGCACGCCGCTCCAAGCGTTTGGTTGTTGTTCGTCGCCGATCATCGATGGTGATGCTGTGCTGCTTCAATCCGGCGGTGGGCTGGTGAAGTTGAGTCTTGCCAACGGCGATTTGATTTGGCGAACGATGGATGATGGTGGTGGGATGAATGGCGGTGCTTTTTCCAGCCCGATCATCGCCACGATAGGAGGCAGGCGTCAATTGGTGGTCGCCGCCCGAAATCGACTGGCAGGTATCTCGCTCCAAGATGGCAAAGAACTTTGGAGCGAGCCCATCGAATCGTTTCGTGGCATGAACATTTTGACCCCCGTAATGGTCGGTGAGCACGTTTTTTCGTCGGCACACAGCGGTCGTACACGGCTTTTCGAAATCGGTGTCGCTAACGGCAGCGACTCCGGGGTCGCTCAAATCTGGGAAAACAAAGCCCAAGGGTATATGTCGTCGCCTGTCGTGGTCGACGGTTTTGCCTACATGCACTTAAAGAATGAACGGTTCGTCTGTATTGACTTGAAATCTGGTGAAGATCGCTGGACAAGCAAGACGTTCGGTAAATATTGGAGTATGGTAGGTAATGTTGATCAACGCAAAATCCTCGCTTTGGACAGCGACGGAACCCTGCGATTGATCGCCGCAGACCCAACGGAACTGCGCGTAATTGATGAGTTGAAAGTAGCGGATGATGCCTGGGCACATCTCGCGGTGGATGGCTCGACAGTCGTAGTCCGAGCATTGGATGCTATTCGTGTTTTTCAGTGGCGTTAAGTTATGATTTGTTGCGGTCCCTCAAGGCGAAGATGAGGTAAAATGCCGATGAACTCTCCGTCATTGGTACTTGTGGTTGATGATAGCCCAACGCAACAGCTCCAGATCCAATTGGTCTTGGAGGCTGATGGCTATCGCGTGTCGCTTGCAGGCGATGGAATTGAAGCGTTAGCTGAAATCGAGCGTGAACGTCCCGATCTTGTCGTGACCGATTTGCAGATGCCGCACATGAACGGCTTAGAGCTTGTGTCGGAGATCAAGTCGCGGTATCCAACGATTCCGGTGATCTTGGCCACAGCAGTCGGAAGCGAAACGATCGCTGCCGCGGCGCTTCAAAAGGGTGCAAGCAGCTACGTACCCAAAAGCGATTTGGCAACTGGCTTGGCTCCGATCGTTCAGCAGGTACTAAATTTATCTCATAGCGCAAGGTCACAGCGAGAGATTGCCAGTCGTGTTCAGAGTCTGGAGATTTGTTTATCCATCGAGAATGACGAGACTCTCGTTCCCAGTGTGATCGCTAGATTGGAGCACGCCGCTCGCGAAGTTGAATTTTGTAATGAGATGCTCTGGATGCAAATAGCAATGGCGTTGGATGAGTCATTGGTAAACGCAATTTTCCACGGCAATTTGGAAGTCTCGTCAGATCTGCGTCAGCTTGACGACGGCAAAGCATTTTTCGATATGGTCAACGAGCGAAAGCATCAGTCGCCCTACAAAGATCGCCGTGTCGCCATTGAAATGCGAGTCAATCGCGAGCAAGCAGAATTCGTGATCACCGATGATGGCGTTGGTTTTAATGTCGCCAGTCTCCCCGACCCAACAGATCCAGCCAATCTCGAAAAAGCGGGTGGTCGTGGATTATTGCTCATTCATTCGTTCATGGACTCTGTCCAACATAACGCAAAGGGCAATCAAATCACGATGGCGAAGCTCAGGTCCAGCGGTGATGAATCGGATGATGACGATGACGATGACAGCGATTGCGACGATGAAGATTCGGTTGTCGATGACAATTAGTATCGCTCGATCAATGAGTGGGATAGGCTTCCAGCCTGTCGCATTGAAAATGACAAGCTGGAAGCCTTTTTATACCCCACAACTTCAAAAGGACCTTCGGCCACCACCCAGCTTGCCTGGGAACGAAAATGCGAAGCATTTTGTTAGCGGTGAGGCGCGA
>JAYVSE010000286.1:0-5839 GCA_043775635.1 Planctomycetaceae bacterium
AAATTGACAGGTTTAGAAAAACCTATCACTCATGCGCAAAAATCGTGCCAAACATCGTCATGTCCTGCTGAAAATGATAAAGTAAGTGGCATTGGGCTCACGCCGTACCGCTAACACCATTCATTTTTGCTGAGGGAAAATCGTTCACGGCGTAGGGCGGAGCCCCGAAATTAGATGTATTGGGTTACGCGGCGGGATATCAGTCGCGATCGATAACGCCGACCTCACCCTCGCCTGGACCAGGGCGATATCGCTTGCTATGAGCGCGCAGATTTAGCACCTCAACGGCAAGTGAAAACGCCATTGCAAAGTAGACATAACCTTTGCTGATCGGTGTACCTGCCGCTTCGCTGATCAGCACGACCCCGATCAAGATTAGGAACGATAGAGCGAGCATTTTGACCGTCGGGTGTCGCTCGACAAAGTCGCTGATCTGATTGGCGAAAATAATCATCACGCCGACCGCGACCACAACGGCGGCAATCATGATTTCGATGTGCGACGCCATGCCGACGGCGGTGATGACCGAATCGAGCGAAAAGATGATATCCATGAATGCGATGCGAATGAGCACGCTGCTCATCTTCACTTTCTGAGGTTCCACGTCACGTCTTTCGTCGTCTTCGCCCTGAGACTTATGGTGGATTTCATTGACAGCGCTGTACAGCAAGTACAGCCCGCCACCAAACAAAATCAAGTCGCGCCAGTTGACGTGGTTCGCTTCTTCATTTTCATGGAACCAAGTCTTCATCGATTCAATCGGTATCCAGTCGGACAAGGTGACCACGTTTGTGGTTAAACTCATGACCCATCCGATTGCAAATAGCAGCATGATCCGCATGATCATCGCTAGAAACAAACCGATGCGCCGTCCCTTGGATTGTTGCTCCGGCGGCAACTTTCCAGTGATGATCGCGATAAAAACTATATTGTCGATCCCAAGCACGACCTCCATGATCGTAAGCGTTAGTAACGCTATCAACGAAGCAGCCGACCATAGCGGCGCATCTTTGGCAAGGTCCACAGCAACAGCAAGTAGCATGGCTTAAGCAAACTCTCATCGAACGGTATTGGCAGGTATCGACGATCGACGACTGCCTGGATTCAAAAACGGTGCGGCCAAACCCGCAACCCCAATCAAAATCAGAACTGCCAACGTGATTTGACGCAACCACTTGCGGCCCAACCACGTCCCCGCTTTCAATCCAAGGGATGTTGAAATCAAGAGCACTGGTGTCAATGCGGCTGCGAAAATCGCTGGCTTAACGATGCGTTCTCCAAATGCGAAATACAGCATCGCCAATGCCGGCCCCATGCTGACCAAGTACATTGAAAACAAAAATCCACGACTCCGTTTTGTATCCCAATCATGTGCTTGAACCCAGAGCACCATCGCTGGCCCACCCATTCCGACCAATCCTTGTAGGAACCCTGACACAGGAAATGCAAGCCAACTCCAGCCCCAATGCAGTTGCTCTCGGGGGGCGGGCCGGAAAAAGCAGATCATCAGCGTGATTGCCAGCATCAAACCGCCCACCAACTGCTTGACCGTTTCAATGGACAGTCCCTCGATCAAACTCAACATCGCGATACCAAATGGCAGTGAAAACAGCCTCCCCATTGCCGGAATTGCGATCTGCTTGACGACAATGGCCTCGCGAAATTTCCAAACACCCCACATGTTTTGCGGAATGGTTGCGACAATCAAGGACGCCTGAGCTTCGGGGATCGAGTAGCCGAACCAGATCAAAGTCGACACAATGAGCAATCCTGCAGCAAAACCGGATGCCGCCTGCGCGAAAATTCCAACGCAGAGAACAATGGCCAGCGGCAGTTGTGAGTTCCAATCAATCATTTATAGAGTGTACATATGCGAACGCTGATTCGTGGCGCAAGCGTGGTTTTTCCAGACGGGATTCGTCAAGTTGACATCCTGTTCGACAATCAACGCATCCTTGATATCGATGCCTCTCGCGCGACGCAAACCGACGAAATTGTCGATGCGGCAGGCTTGCATTTGGTGCCAGGAATTATCGATGACCAAGTCCACTTTCGCGATCCAGGCTTGACACACAAAGAAGACCTTTGGACGGCGTCGCGAGCTTGTGCGGCCGGTGGTGTGACAACATTCCTGGAAATGCCCAATACAAAACCTCCTGCCATAACGATTGACGGAGTTCGTTACAAAGAACAACTGGCAAGCGAAAAATCACTTGTCAATTTTGGTTTTTACATCGGTGCAACGACGGATAATGTCGCTGAACTCACCAAAGTAACAAACATCCCTGGGATCAAGATCTTTATCGGCAGTAGCACCGGAAACATGCTCGTCGATAGACAGGAAGCACTAGAACGAATCTTTGGTGAAACCACGCTGCCAATCTGCGCGCACTGTGAAGACGAGACGACTTTCCTAGCGAATTCCGCGCGGCTTGCTGGAACGCATAACGTTGCCGACCATTCCAATATTCGTGACACCCAGTGTGCCGTCATTGCCACCAAGCGAGCCATTGACTTGGCCCAGCGGCATCGACACCGCTTTCATGTGCTACATGTCTCCACAGCAGAAGAGATTCCCATCATTGCGGCTGCGGGTGAGTTGATCACCGCTGAAGTTTGCCCTCACCATTTGTTCTTCAACGTCGATGACTACGCCAGACTGGGGACACGCATCCAAATGAACCCATCGATAAAAAGCGCTGCAGATAACGCTGCGCTTTTCGAAGCGTTGCAAAAGGGATACATCCAAGTGATGGCGACCGATCATGCGCCACATACGCTTGAGGAAAAGTCGCGGCCCTATCCCGAAAGCCCATCTGGCCTTCCCGCCGTTGAAAACTTTCTCGCATTGATGCTGCAAGAGGTTGTCTCAGGTCGGTTTACGCTTTCGCAATTAGCACACTGGATGAGCGATGCACCAGCACGAGTTTGGGGCATTTTAGGCAAAGGACGGATTGCGATCGACTATGATGCTGATCTTGTGCTGGTTGATCTTGCGAAAAAACAGACGATTCTTGACGAGCGTCAACACACCAAGAGCCGCTGGAGCCCTTGGCACGGTACGATACTCACCGGATGGCCGATTACGACATGGGTGGGTGGTCATCGCGTATTCGATCACGGCCAATTCAATGAATCGGCGCGAGGCTTGAAGCCAACATTCGACCATACTCGAGGTGGGTATTGGCGAACAAAAGACGGAATCGGAGTCGTTTAGAGAAGGTGCCAGTTTACAACTCTCTATAATGGTGGGAAAATGATAGTTCCGTTTCAATGGAAATCATTTCTCGCCGAGTCGCGGTGCACAACACTACCCGTAAATGAGCATGACTAGTCCACAAAAGTCGATCTGGCCCGTCAGCGATCAAACCGATGCGCTGCTGATTGCTGCTAAGCAAGGCGACGCTCAAGCGGTAAACCGGCTGCTCGAAAAGCATCGTGGTCCTGTCCGCCGGTTGGTTGAAATGCGGTTGGACAAGAAAGTTCAACGTCGAGTTGATGTCAGTGACGTGGTTCAAGAGGTCATGGTCGAGGCCAGTGGTCGGCTCGAAAAGTATCTGGCTGACCCCGTGATGGCGTTTCATCTTTGGCTTCGTCAGATCGCCTGGGACCACATCATCGATACCTACCGCCGGCACCGTGTCAGCGCTAAAAGGAACATGGATCGAGAGCAACCAATGTCGGTTCCGGGAGGAAATGATCAATCGACAACGGAGCTTGCGATCCAACTTTGCGATCCGGCAATGACGCCAGCCGCAGCCGCGATGCAGCATGAAATCGCTAAATCGGTTGAAGCCGCGATTGAGCGACTCAACGATCAAGATCGCGAAGTGATCATCATGCGGCATTACGAACATTTGTCCAACCTTGAAATTGCCGAAGTACTTAAGCTCAATCCGCCCGCCGCCAGCATGCGTTACTTGCGGGCGATTCGGCGACTTCGCGAGTTGCTTGATATTCAAGGCGGCGATGGTGATTCGGAGTGAACCCGTCACTGTATGACCAGCGACTAGCGGAAGTGCTGTCGCAGATGGCTGATGACGTGGCGCTCGGACGGATGGTAGACTTTGACGCTGTTTGCGATGCCAATCCTGACCTAGTGAGCGACCTTCGTCGCCTCTGGGGCGCAGTACTTGTTACGGATGTCGCCGGCGTTTCGTCCAATCAATTGCCGGCGGCTGATCGGGATGACGCGAATTCTCGTCGCTGGCGACGGCTCGATCTGCCGACGACGATCGGTGACTATCAATTGCTTGCCGAAGTTGGCCGCGGGGGAATGGGGGTCGTGTTTCAAGCGAGACAGATAAGTCTGGATCGAGAAGTAGCTGTCAAAATGATCCTGCGAGGTCGATTGGCCAGCGATTCGGACTTGAGTCGCTTCCTGTCTGAGGCTTCCTCAACCGCACGATTGCAACATCCAAGTATCGTTCCTGTCTACGAAGTCGGAGATATTGAAGGCCGGCCATTCTTCAGTATGAAGTACATCTCGGGCAAAACGCTCGGGGCAATGCTTGTCGATGGGCCAATGCCGGAGCGAGAAGCAGCCCAGGTATTGGCGACAATCAGTCGCGCTGTCGGCTTCGCACATCGCCAAGGCATTCTGCATCGCGACCTTAAGCCATCGAATATCTTGATTGATTCTGATGGAAATCCACTGGTCACTGACTTTGGATTGGCAAAGCGATTTGGAGTCGAAAATGATTTGACGCGCAGTGGAATGGTGGTTGGCACACCATCGTACATGTCGCCCGAGCAAGCGCGAGGTCGACGAGAAAGTGTCGGTCCAGCAAGCGATATCTATAGTCTCGGCTGCGTTCTTTATCATGCGTTGACGGGGCGTCCACCCTTTGTCGCGGAGAGCGTTATGGAGCTGGTGATGCTCGTGCTGGAGCAAGAGCCGATGCCACCGCGCGCGCTGCGTCCGCGATTGGACCGTGATTTGGAAATGATCGTGATCCGCTGTTTGCAAAAACCACCCGATCTTCGCTATGAAACCGCAGACGAACTTGCCGATGACTTGGAAGCGTTTCTGCGAGATGAAAAAGTTGCAGCCAGCAGCGGTCGATTCGGACAGGTAATTGCGAGGCTATTTCGAGAAACGCATCATGCTCCGGTGTTAGAGAATTGGGGGATGCTGTGGATGTGGCATTCGATGGTACTTCTGATCGCATCCTTGTCGACGTGGGGGATGGGCATTGATGGTGTAACCAATCGCCTCGCCTACGCTGGCGTTTGGACGGTTGGTCTCGGAGCATGGGCGGCCGTGTTTTGGAAGCTACGTCAACGACTCGGGCCGGTCACTTTCGTTGAGCGTCAAGTTGCTCACGTATGGGGCGCGAGCATGATCAGTATTTTTATGTTATTTCCGTTAGAATGGTGGCTTGGACTACCGGTGCTGTCGTTATCGCCGCTGCTGGGCGTGATCAGCGCAAGTGTATTCATTGTGAAGGCAAGTATGTTTAGCGGTGCGTTTTACATTCAAGCGATGGCACTTCTACTGACCGCCGTCGCGATGGCTGCCGTACCAAGGCACGCGCACTTAATATTCGGCATCGTTGCCGCCGCCTGTTTTTTCGTCCCAGGCTATAAGTACCAAGCCCGCAGAAACGAGTATTGAATGAATTCATCTGGCATCGTGCGGTCGTTTATTGGTAAGCGCCCAGCATGACCAGTTAGTTGCGGGCCGTTGCGGCAAGTTGGCGGCGGCGGGCGGCACGCAGCTGCTTTGCGTCCGCTTTGTCTCGGCGCTCTTCAATCTGATATTGCCGCACGCTTTCTGGATGCGACGTTGCCCACAAACAGCCAAGCCTTGCGACCTAACGCTACCTGCTTCATCAAT
>JAYVSE010000287.1:0-2718 GCA_043775635.1 Planctomycetaceae bacterium
AGATTTCTGTCTCACCGTCCGGGCGAAGGAAAGCTCCGCCGAGAAGCTAGCATCGCTAGCCAAGCCGCCTAGTGACTACAATCCCTGACATGCACCCACGATCGGTATTCGCTGACCAGTGAAAAATCTTGGCATTCGCAACGGAATTGCGTTAATTGGGCAGTTCTCGTGGCCTGACCACTTCGAAGTTGAACATGGCAATCATACTTCCGAAGGCGGAAAGAGCGAACGCAGCAGGCGTGCCGATGGGTCGAACTCTCGAGTAAACGCCATCTCTACGCTTGCAGTTAGGCTCCTTCTCACCGCTATCTGCTGCACAATACCCGTTGCATTGCCGTCGATGTACCCGCGCACCGGACGCTTACCTGAGCGATCCAGGCTGGCAATCGTGATCAGGCTATCGTCCGGAAGTGCCATCGGCTTCCAGAATCGTGGCTGGAAAATATTGGAACCAACCAGCGTTACCGTCGGCGTGTTGAGCGGAATCGGAGTCGCCCCCATCGCTCTTGCGTATGCCGAGGAGCCTGATGCAGTGGCCACAAGCATGCCATCGCCAACGACTTTTGAAACGCGTGTCTCACCGTCAACATCCAGTCGAAACCAAGCTGCTTGCCCATCGGCGCGTTCAAGCCAAACATCTGAGAACGCAAGCCCCCACGTATGCGTACCGCTGGGCGACTCGGTATCAACTCGCAACATCGGCAACGTGTACGAAACCAATTCCAATTCGGAAAGATCTATCGGCAGTCGCTCATTCATCAAGAAACCAAGATGTCCCGTATTCACTCCTAGAAACGGAATACGCAGTCTCCAATGCTCCCGAATTGCGTGCAACATAGTGCCGTCACCACCGAGAACCAAGATCAGATTGGGTTCGTCCGATTCGTATCGGCTATATTGACTCGCAACGGCTTGTGATTTTGGGTTTCGCGGGTCCGAAACAATTTTCAATCGAGGCTTTGCTACATTAAAATATGCACAGCGCTGAGATGAATACGGCACAAAGAGATGGTGGCGATCAACATAGTCATTAACCAGCGGCGTCGTCAGTTCGTCGATCGGACATCGTTCAAAAACACATTGTCGCACTTCGGCTGACGCTTGTCGTTGAGTACAAGACAACACGATCGAATTCGGCGGTCGATCGCGAACTGCGACGGGCAAACTCGCGGGAGCCAAAATCACGAATCGCGAGTCACGCCAAAGCTTGTCCCCATCTTCCCAGTGCGTTTGGATGGTGGCCCCTTGATTGTTCGCGGAATCGACTTGTGAGGAGGCAACCACATGCCAAATTTCGCCTCGTGTCTGGTGCCGTGCCTCCAGCCCAAGCGGCGGTGTGTAACGATTTTGACTGATGTCGTCATAGTCGACACGAACGCGATCAAGCCCCCGAAATCCTAGCGTTACTAGCGCTGCGCGATGCAGCGGTGAAGCATGTTCGTGCTCAACTGTCGTCGACCTTGGCACAACAGGACAAACAACAACTTCGTCAAACCCATATTCTAGCAACCGTTCAACGTCACACCGCTGCGACCGCGTTGGCGGGTCAAATGAGCCTGCATAAAGAGCTATCTTTAGTGGACGTGGCGGTGCATTAACATCAACACGAACGTTGTGCGCGTGGCTACGGTCGAGGTTGGCGTTCGCCTCGATCTTGCAAAGCGTTTCGTCGATCACCTGCTCTGGATTTACTTGGCACTCATCGCATAGTTGTTGCACGGTGCCAAGCAAAGCACCTGCTTTCTCGCGCACATCGGTAGCATCTGTAAGGCCAGCGAGCTGTGAGGCCTGTGCCAACAGTTCCGCCAACCGTTCATTCAGCGTTGTCCTATCAAGCGCATGCGCAAGAGAATTCGCAATGCGTCGCAACTCAACTTTAGACTCTTCCATCAATGCCCACTGTTTCGATGGACTACCACGCGACTTGAAATTGGATGGGGTTTTCTAAGGTATTGTGCACACTTATGCAATCAGATAGGCTCAAAGACAACTCGAAATCCGTTAGGTAACCCGACTGTAGACGAGGCATTGCATCGTCTGCGGAGGTAGAAAAACCATGTCGAAGCTGATTGGAATGACTTGTCTGGCAATGTTGTTTTGCGACGGATTTTGGTCGACTATCAATGCCCAAGAGATTCCCGATAAAGCGATGTCGGAAAATTCAGCACTGCTTGACGAGGAACCATCTCTCGATGAGCCACGAGATGAAGAATCATCGTTGGCAACCGCAACTCAGAATGCTGGCGATAAAGATTGGAATCCGCGCGCCAAACGAATCCTAGAAATTGGTGGGGAAACGTTCGCTGATGCAAATCAAAAAAACAAAGCTTATAAGGAACTTGGTTCGCTTAAGCCATCCAGCGACAGTGATCCGCGATACTCATACTCTTTCATTCTCGTTGCGATGAAGGAGAAGCAATGGTCGAGTGCTCAAAAACTAGTCGCGGACTTATTAGAACGTCACGAGGACTATTTGCCAGCGCGCGCTGCAAAGGCTCGTATGTTTTTAACACTTGAGAAAAAGCTAGCTGCGGTGGCCGAGCTTGAGCTGTTAGCAAAAGGGCTCGGATCTACTTCCACCATTGTCTCAGACGATCAACTGACGGAAGCTGCAAGATTGGTAACCGTTCACGGAGCTGACAAGAGGGATCGGACGCCGATTGATGATGATATGGCGGGACTGTCGCGATGACGCTGCTGGCCGAGAACCTGAGATTA
>JAYVSE010000288.1:0-6466 GCA_043775635.1 Planctomycetaceae bacterium
TGGGATTCGCCAGAATTCCCAACGTTTTAGTGTGCTGAGGAATTCTGGCGAATCCCACTACAATCAAATCCCAGCATTGCAGCGGGGCATTGGTCTTAAAATATTACTGAAACCTTTGCTTCGAAAATTGGCCTAATAGAATAGAACGATTCTCCCAATTGTTTTCCGAGCAATCCAAATTGGTAAACCGTAGGGGTTGTGACGAATTTTTTAGTTTCACCGATTGATCGGTGACGAAACAGAACCAGAGAGATGTGCTCCGAAATTCCCGGCATTCCACGAAATGTCGAGTAATTCGGAGCGTTTTCCAACCGAACCCGTGTCAACAGCGTTTAAGAACGCAGGTGAATGGCGTGAAAGTTTCCGCAAAATCAGCTTCTTCCGAGTCATTAGGTTTCGTTTCCAAGGCGCGTCGAGCGTTGGCGTCGCTGCTGTGGGATTTGTCCGACAAATCGCCACGGCGCGGACGATTGTTGCTTGAACAGCTTGAAAGTCGCCAGTTCATGGCTGCTGACATGGACATGTTGTTCACCGCTGGGGTGTCAACCAATCCGTCTGCGAACTCACCTTCCGAATTTTCGAACAGTACGCAGGCTGAAGGCGAGGCCGCGCCTGATCTTGTTGCGTTTGCCAAGGCGCTTCGTGACTCGGACTCGGTGACGTTTTTTGGTGCTAGTTGGTGCCCATTCTGCACACAGCAAAAGCAGGCATTTGAAGACGGAGGCAAATTCCTTCCATTTGTCGAGGTAACGAAGGCTGACCATACATTCAATGCTCGTGGCATAGCTGAGGGGATCACAGTGATGCCGACGTGGGAGTTTAGGCATACCGGTACGCCGGTTCGGCGTACCGGCGTCTTGTCACTAGCGGAAATTTCAACGCTCAGCGGTATCGCAATCCCCACATCAGACACACCGAGCTTCGCTGCGGTTGGCGCTACGACAGTCGCGATCGGATCGCCGCTACACATACCGATCGATGCCTATGATCCAGGCGGCGGTCCTGTCACGATCACGGTTTCTGTTCAGGATCCGACGTTGCTGCAAGCGACCGTGTTGGCGAATAATCGAAGCATTCGGTTTGACATGAACGGCTACGGCGATATGGTGTTTCAGTTATTTGAAGACTTGGCACCACGTCCCGCAGGTCGCGTGATTGCGCTCGCGAATTCGAATTTCTATGACAACTTACTTTTTCATCGAGTGATCGATGGCTTTGTCATTCAAGGCGGCGATGGTGAGGGCGCAGCGGATGGTGTCGGTGGATCGACGCTACCCGATTTTGACGATCAGTTTAACAGAGACTTGCAACATAATCGCGGTGGCGTGCTCTCTTACGCAAAAGGTGGCGATGATACCAATGATTCACAGTTTTTCATAACTGCGGGTCCGACACGTTCGCTTGACTACAATCACTCCATCTTCGGTCAGCTCGTCGAAGGTGACGACGTCCGTGATGCAATTAACAAGCTTGGTAGCAGCCTCGATAAGGGCACGAATAGCAGTGATAAACCGTTGATCGACGTAAAAATTACGTCCGCCGATGTTTTCACGGATAACGAGAACTCTGTCGTTAGACTTAAGGCAATAGGTAATCGCGCCGGTACAACCAATGTAACCATTACGGCAACCGACGCCTCCGGTAAAACATTCACGGAAGTCGTTCCTGTCACCATCGCCGCTGACTCTGGACCCGGTAGTGATTCGCAGCCGTTCCTTAACGATATCCCTGCGCCTGCGGCCGCGCCAAATACGAGCCCCGTGACGTTGCAACTGTCAAGCGTCGACGTCGAAGGTGACGCGGTCACGTATTATCTGCCATCACAACCAGCCGGAGTCACGGCGCAGGTCAACGCGTCGACAGGCCTGGTTACGGTAACGCCGAACGCTGGATTTACCGGAAATGCAGTCGTAAATGTCGCGGTGCGAGCCGCCAGCCTCCCCGCCAATACAGGCACATTCGATAGTCAGGCCGTTACTTTTAATTTCACCTCAGCGTCGACGATAGCGGCACCAACAAGTGTTGATCTATCCACCGTAAGTGACAGCGGATCATCCAGTACCGACAATCGCACGAATGCCGGATCGCTGACGTTTACTGTCGCTGGCGTCACAGCCGGAAACGAAGTTCGGTTGTTCTCTGGGACAACTGAAGTCGGCCGTGGCGTTGCCACTGGCACCAGCATAACGATCTCGACGAATAATATCGCTGCGCTTGGCGATGGAACGTATTCAATCACAGCAAAACAGTTTTCGGGAACGAACTCCAGCTCCGATTCTCCAGCGTTGTCAATCATTTATGACGCGACCCAACCGGTTCGCGTCACCGGCTTTCCAACCGCTGCAAACGTCGGAACCCCAGTTGAGCTGAACTTAACTCATGCCGAAGAAGGCAATGGGCTTACCTATGCGTTTACCTCGCCAGTTCCTACCGGGGCAGCCATCAATGCGTCGACAGGTGTGATCACGTGGACACCGACGGAAGCCCAATTGGGGACGCAGTCGTTCACGCTCGCTCTCACCGACGCTGCTGGGAATGTACGGTCCGAAGTCTTTGCAGTTACGGTCGCTGGAGCGCCAACGGGCGGCACGCGACTGGAACTCGCTAATCTCGCGGGCAACGTTATTGCCGGCGTTGTCGCTGGTGATGAATTCTTGCTTCGATTCTATGCCCAGGACCTGCGACGAATCAGCGACCGGAGAGGCATATTCAGTGCGTTTACAGATATTCTGTTCGACAGCACCTTGGTAACTCCTGTCACGACAACACCGATTCAGTATGGAAGCACCTTTTCTACCAATCCCGACGGAACCATTGAGACCGGGTTGATCAATGAGCTTGGTGCAATCGCCAATGTCCTCGCCGCTACCAATGTCGCCGAAGTTCTAGTCGCAACGGTACGTATGCGAGCGACAAAGTCTGGCAGTGTTTCGTTTACATCTGAATCCGCCGATACCGACGGCAACGATTTCGCATTGTTTGGACTGGATGATCCGGTGCCAAGCTCGTTGATTCGCTTTGGTCGCGCCGACCTGACCATCGGCGGACGGTTCACAGCAGCAAACGACTCGTTTGCTGTGGCGCAGGGTGCCGCCGCAAGCTCAATCAATGTCCTTCAAAACGACACGTTTACTTCAGGAGCCACCGGTACACTGACGGTCAGCTCGATTGGCACGCCACCATCCAATGGCGGTACGGCGACGATTGTAAACAACGCCATCAGCTACCGACCGGCGGCAACATTTGCTGGCACTGAAACCTTTACCTATGTGGCGACCGACAACACCGGCGTCTCTCAAACCGCAACCGTAACGGTCACCGTCACCGGTGCGAACAATCCGCCGCCGACCGCAGTTGCGGACGCATTCCCCGTCGTCGAAGACGCCGCGGAAGCGAGCTTCAATGTTCGGTCCAACGATTTAACCACCGATACTGGTGAGACCATTTCCGTCTCCGCAGTCGGTACCAGCACGCGAGGTTCTACGGTTCGGCTTGGCACGGACGGTGCTTCGATTCTTTATCGCCCAGCAGCCAACTTTAATGGTACCGACACGGTGACGTACACGCTGTTGGACAGCCGTGGCGCATCAGCGACCGGTACCGTGACTTTCACGGTCTCCGCAGTCAATGACGCTCCACCTGCCACGGCGATCACGAAGAGTATCTTCCGGTCCGCGACGGCAAATACCATTGCAACGATTGCCGATTATGGAACGAATGTCGACGGTTCAACCGAAGTCTTGACCGTGGCCTTGGTTGGCACCGGAACCGGTGGCGGCACCTTTGCTGTATCCGGAACATCGATCACCTACACGCCTCCGTCAGCAACCTTCACGGGTACGGCTTCTATTTCCTATACAACCAAAGACGCTGGTAACCTGACAACGACCGGACTGATCACGGTCAATGTGTTGTCTTCATCACCCACAAATTTTGATCTTTTTGCATTCAACTCAGTTTCCGAGGCTAGTCTTGGATCGAATGTGACCGCAAATCTCACGGGCACGACAACGTCTGGCCAAGCAGTGACAAGATCCGCTTCGCTTAGCACGACTTCATCGTCCCTACGATTTGCGGATCTCGCGCCAGGAAACTATCAAGTTGAAGTACCCGCCGTGCCATTTTTGATTGGCATGGAACAACCGCAGATGTTCTCATTCGCGGCAATCGAAGCGGGTGGAAACATGAGCCGCAACGTCAACATTGGCACCCTCAACCCACGCTTCATAAGCATTCGTGACTTCTTCAATAACGCGCCAAGTCAAGCGATCTTCGCGGCAGTGGCACCGGGCAGCGACTCGTTGGTCGTTGTCGGCGGACAAAGTGCAACCAACATTCTCGCACCCATCGTCAACTTGAATTCAGCCGCTGATTCGATCACCATTCGTGGTAACACGTCGACAGGGACCGCTTCACAAGCGACGGTTCCCGCCGTCAATGATCGGCGAGTTGAAACTCGAGGCACTTCTGGAAATCTGCGGTTACTAAAGATCAGCCTTGCACCCGCTGACGTAACATTCGCGGCACCGACCACGCCAGCCGTGACTTCGCCAACAACCATCGCTCCCTCGGGTGAGGCTCGAGCGGCGAACAGAACGGCAGTCCAACCAACGGGTGGCAATGCTAATTTGTTGATGTCCAATCCAGCGGCCGCCGAGGGTGAATCGCGCCGTTCATCCCAGTCGCGTCGTTTAGATCCAACATCAGAAATTGCCGGCTCTCAATCATCGAAAACAAATGCTGTTGACGATGCGTTTGCTGATGTAACGAAGTCGTTGACGATGGTCTCTGCCACAGGAGACGCACTCGCCGAAGATAACTCAACACCACCATCCCCCGCTGCGGTTGATCAGTTGCTCAGTTCAAACGCAATGTAGATTTAGCGTTCGATCATTTAGTGGGATAGGCTTCCAGCCTGTCGCGTTAAACATGACAGGCTGGAAGCCTATCCCACTTCCCATCCCCTGATTCGTGATTACTGACTACACTGTCGGCATGAAATCCAATGCATCGAATCAATCTGGTCGTCCGACGGTAACTTTTTACGGGGCAGCGCAATCCGTTTCGGGGTCGATGCACCTGATTGAGTCGGGCCCGTATCGCTTTCTGCTAGACTGCGGACGGTTTCATGGACCGCGTGAAGAAGCAAGGATTCGCAATTCTTCTTTTCCGTTTGATCCTGCTTCGATCGACGCTGTGTTTTTGAGCCACGCTCACGTCGATCACTGTGGCAATCTTCCCAATCTCTTTCGCCAAGGGTTTTCTGGCAAGGTTTATTGCACCCCCGCAACTCGCGACTTGATCGCTGTCATGCTTTCTGACTCAACGCGAAAGCATCAAAGCGATTTATCCGAAGTCGGTAACGCCAATTTGCACCGGGGGCGAGGTTCTGAGGCCATTTTTACTTGCAACGATGTCAACGACGTGATCGCCAATTGTGTTGGAGTTGAGTTCGATCAAACCTGCGATGTAAATCCAACTGTTCAGATTCGCTTTTTGGATGCTGGACACATCTTGGGAAGCTCTATCGTGCTGGTCACGCTATCCCTTGATGACCGCGAATACCGCATGACGTTTTCAGGAGATCTTGGTCGGCGAGGCTTGCCTTACTTGTGCGATCCAACAGCTCTGCCCGCCGCTGATCTTATCATTTGTGAGAGCACTTACGGTGGCAAAACGCACGACACGCTTGAGGGAATGTCGCTGAAGATGGCTGATGTCGTTCATCGCACCGTTGACCGCGGTGGCAAGGTTTTGATCCCCGCGTTCAGCTTAGGGCGAACACATCTCGTTTTGCATTACCTACGACTGTGGATGGCCGACGGCATTCTGCCCAACGTGCCAATCTACATTGATAGTCCACTTGCCCAAAAAGTGGACGCTGTCTTCAAGCAACATGGACATCATCTTGCCGCTGAGGTTGACACGATTCCATGCGAATGGATCGAATCCGCTGATGACGCGTGGGATCGAACGACACAACCGGAGCCATGCATTATCATCGCTTCCGGTGGCATGTGCGAAAACGGACGCATTGTTCAGCACCTGCGGCATCACATTGATGACCCTCGTTCGTCGATTGTTTTGGTCAGCTACCAATCACCGAATTCGCTGGGTGCGCAGCTTTTGCTGCCCAACCCAACCGTGCGATTCCATGGACAGAGGTGGAATAAGTGGATTGACGTCGCGCAGGTCAATGGATTTTCTGGACATGCGGACAAAAATGATTTTCACGCGTTGCTGCGCGATGCGGCCCAGAAAACAGGCCGCGTCCGGCTTGTTCACGGCGAGCCGAAGCAAATGCGGGCCTTGACGAAGCAACTTTCCGAAATGGGATTCGCCGATGTCGACGCTCCCTTTCATAACGAAACCGTATCGCTGTAGATGATCAGAGGCCAGTGTCGCCTTTCGCTCCGCGAAAGAGCGCTCTGGTGCTTGACTGTGGTGATTGTTGTCACGGCACTCC
>JAYVSE010000289.1:0-7008 GCA_043775635.1 Planctomycetaceae bacterium
ATTATCGAGCTTCTCCTCTAGCAAACGAAGCTGGCTGCTGCGAAGTGCGACATCCGGTGGCTTTCTTTTGATTGGCATGGTCGCCAAATTGTGGCCGAAGGCGAAAATCGCTCCAATAGCAGTTTACTAACTTCGTGAACGGTTACTGCAAAAGCTTGCTGATGACAAGCTCAAGGAATTTGGGTTTCTGGAATATCAAAAAGTGGGACGGTAATCGAATGCACTGGGAAATCTTACGAGAAAGTGACCCCGAGTTTCGCTCTGAGCCTCGCGCTTACGCGAATCTAAATCAAGTGTTGGTCCGATCAGAAACTTCACGTGTGATGGCATTTTTACAAGAGTGCAACGTGTTTACCGCAGAGCCGCTTTCAGTTCTGAATGTGAAGTTTGAGCCAACGACGGCACTACCTCCATTTCCCCATTTTGCGTTCCGGCGATGTAATTCCGAGTGGATTCAATTTGATGTCGGTATCGACTTCCTCAATCCATTAACACATACACTACTGGAGAAAGCTTCAAAGGCGCTTAAGGCCATCATCTACATAGCGTGTTATCACGATTCTGGTTTTGGATATTCGGTTGAAGACACGGGGAAGGTAATCGAAGAGTATTGCCGTAGCGAAGAACCCGTTTACGATTACATCCCTAAGCATGCTCGGCGAAAAGGTATGGTGGCGACTTCGAACCACTGTGAATACTTTTGGACGAAGTCGGGGAGCGTGAATTTTGACAAGAAAAAAGGACTTTGCGATGGCCATGAAGCATCCCTGCTCAGGTCATTGCATTGTTCACCGGCCGCAGTTACATGGCGGAAAAGCAAACAGGGCCTCTACAAGCCATCGATAAATTTTTCGCTCGACGACTTTAGTGAGTTGTTTCTGCTCGACGTTCGCCGTGCGGAATAGTGCTGATTAATTTGTGGTTCCTTAAGACTTTATGGATATGTATCTTGCCGTTGAACATGCACCGCAGGGGTCGAGCCTTTTGTTCGCATCAAACCATGACGACAGTTGGTTGTTAGATGCCGCGAAAGAATCCGGCGTCGGCAATTGTTTCGAGCGTTTAGGTGACCAGGAAAAATACGCGAACATCGATCAACTAAAACGCCAAATCAAAGCAGTTGCAGAAAGATTGACCTAACTTGGTCTAGTGTGTAACCGGCGATCCGCCAGTCAAAAGCGACGCTTTTTGCGGTGTTTTTGAATTTAGGCGACACTGAATCGTTGCTTAATTCCACGTTGTATGGACCATGGCCATCAACCACTCGATACGAGAGGACGATTTGACGACAGGAAAAACAACAAACCGCAATTCTTAATTTTTCTGTCGTAAAATTTTCCTGTCGTCCCTGGCATCAATGGACATCACTAACGCGATCCGTTAACGTACAAAACGATGCCTGGCCGTTTCTCGCTGGGTCCTGCAACAGTGACTTCTTCAGCCACCGCGAAATCGGTGCTACGCGGGTTCTCCCAGTCAATCAACCAAACGGTGATCTTCTCATCATATCCCTGACTTGCAAGCCAATCCGATTGCCGCTGCACGTCTACATTGCTGTTTCGCTCGCGGCGTTGCCAATCGCCGAGGTACTGATACCCAAGTCCTTCCGGTTCATCCGCCGCAAGGAATTGAAGCGCCCGCATCTGCGTCTGCCGTTCGCGATCGGCTGTGTTACTTATCTCGTGGAATTTCCCAAACGCCGCCTTTGCGAGGGCCGATCCGGCGTAATCGCCCCTCTTTCACTAGTTTTGCGCTGGCACGTTCGACGGCGCTGATGGATTTACCAATTCGCCCGGCAACCTCGGCCAATGTTAGGTTTGGGTTATCCGAGAGTTCCGCAAGCACTCGATCAGCAGTTTTTACCGGCGTTTCTACCGGCGTTTCTACCGGCGTTTTACCCTCACGTGAGTTTGGCCTGGCGACAGTAACAGTGTCCAGATACGAAGTCGAAAACCGGAATGCAAACCAAAAATCGCCCGACCCAACCGTCAATTCAGGTTCAGGCATATCGGCGGCGCGACACGTATCAAGGACACGTTGAATGCCACGCCCCCAAGCCTCGATGTCGCCAGCACGAAAAAACGCATTCGCGACATCTGGGTTGAACGGTCGCGAAGGATGCGGGTGCATCAGCTTGTCGCGTGACCATTCATCGGGCAATTGACCGGGATTCCAAATGTCCATGCGATCGGGATAAACGCGAATTTGTATCGGTGCCCCAACCGCGTAGTCGCGATGAACGATCGCATTGAGAACCACTTCTCGCAGGGCGGCTAGCGGGACCGGGAACGTCTCGACTCTTTATACACCTTGGTAGCTAATACCGGCTTTGAAATATTTCGTGAGCAACAAGTCAATCGTCCGATCAACTTGAATAAAAAGTGAACCATGGACTTCATCGTGGTAACGAAGGTCAACGCCAGATTCAAAGTATCCGATCTTGACCGAAGCGCCAGTGAAGAAACGTTCGGGGTCAGAATGAAACAGCAATAGGGCAGCCCGTTTCAAATAACTGCCTTCAGTCAATCGCAGCATATCCACCAAAGCTGCATCGTCGATTTCCAGAGCTTCCGGACTAAGCCGTTTGGCTTTCGCGGCTCGTTTGCGAAAATTTTCAATCGCTGATGGCGACAGGTTGGAAACTTCGACACCTGGCACCGGCGTGCCATCCCAGCGTCGACCGTACCGACTCAACAAAAAATGATCGAGTGCTGCCCCTTTCAACTCTTGTTTGGTGCTGCCACTACGAACATGATACTGTCCATTGTAGCTGATCGGATTGGGGTACGCTTGGACGGTGATCCGAACCAGTTCACAGCCACCTTCGCTAAAACGTTCCACCGAGGGAACGATCCCCAGCACATCACGAATCTTGTTAGGCAAGTCTTCCATTAACTTGTCGGCATCCATGACACCAACGGCAATGCCTTTATCAATGCGACCAATTTCCAGAACGCCGCCTTGCGCATTGGCGAACCCGCATACCCACTTCAGGTATTCATCACGCCACGACTCCTTCCACTCGATTTGCTGGCTCTCGGGCATAGTTGTGAGTTGTAAGTTGTGAGTTGAAAGTGGAGAGCTATTTGGTGTGGGAGATTTTTACGATGGAGACGACGAAGACGAGACGGTTAATTTTAATTAATGTTTTTCAGAGAGCCAATGGAAGAAGATCAATCGATGATCGACGCTAACTCGCGTTTCCGGTACGAGTGCTTTGTTCCAATTCGATTTTAGGGTTGAGATTTAGAGCAATTGTCCTCACTGCTCGGAAAACAATTGGGACAATTGTTCTACTCTGACATGCCAACCCTATATTTTTGATTGGAACAAAGCACTAGGAAACCATCGCAACGGCCCGGTCAATCCGCTTTTTGACTTCTTCACGTCCTACGATCACTAACGATTCAAACATTCCAAAACCCGCAGCAACCCCTGTCACGGCAACTCGTAAAGCGTGAATAATCTGCCCGATCTCGATCGTATTGGCTGCGCAAAACTGTTTTAACCCAATCTCCGCAGTCTCAACATCGAACGGCTCGATCGAATCCAGAGTCGTCGCGAATGATGACAACAGCCGCGCGGCACCATCCGCTTTTGCGATCCGTTTTTGAAATGCCTTGTCGTCATATACAACTTCATCGGCAGCATTAAAACAATAGTCGTAATCCAAGATGTCACCCGCAAATTTCAAACGTTCGCCGGCTGCTTTGACAACCGCTTCAACACGCAGCCGATCATTCGTTTCGCTCAGCCATCCTGCCGACTTCACGAACGGCATCGCAAGGTCCGTCTTGGTCTCCACCGATAGTTGCGCCATGCGATCCGATTGTACCGAGGTCAGCTTCTGTGGATCGAAACTTGCCGGGGCTTTAGTGACACGGTCTAACGTAAATGCTTCGATCATCTCGGCAACCGTAAATTTTTCTCGTACGCCATCAAGCGACCAACCGACCATCAACAGGTAGTTCAAGATCGCCTCGGGCAAGAAACCGATCTCGCGATAGAAGTCCACGATGACAGGATTGAAGGTGTCCTCATTGCGAGCGATCTTGGCTCGGTCGGCAATCTTTTCGCCATGGCGAAGTAATGCGGCGAAATCCTGGTTTTTGATGTACTGCTTCAGCTTGCGCTTACTGAGTTTCGCCGTTCCGCCTGGTTCGGCAACGTACGGCAAATGCGCGTAGATCGGTCGCGGGTAACCAAGCGACTCCAGAATGAAAATCTGCCGTGGTGTGTTGGGCAAATGTTCTTCAGCGCGAACGACATGCGTGATCTCTAAATCGTGATCATCGACGACGCTTGCCAAGTGATACAGGCAACTCCCATCCGCTCGCTGGATCACATGATCGGGCTCGATGGCCCATTGCACTCGCACTTCTCCGCGCACGCAATCTTGTATCACACACTCACCTTCGCGTGGCATCTTCAGACGTACCGTCCATGTTCTGCCCTCCGCTTCAAACGCTTTCGCTTGGGCGTCGTCAGCAGCCATCCAGCGTCGATCATAAACGAATGGCACTTTGTCGCGATCCGCTTGTTCACGAAGCGATTGCAGCTCTTCGGGTCGTGAGTAGTCGCGGTAGGCGTGGCCAGAAGCCACCAAGCGCGCGGCAGCGGCTTGGTGGGAGCTCGCTCGTTGAGATTGATAATAGGGCGCGTGCGGACCACCGACTTCAGGGCCTTCATCCCAATCGAGCCCCAGCCAGCGAAAGCCGTCCAAGATTGGAGCGATCGCTTCGTTGACGTTTCGCTGTTGATCAGTGTCATCGATTCGCAAGATGAACTTGCCACCGGATTGCCGAGCCAGCAGCCAATTGAAAAGTGCGGTACGAACGCCACCGATATGCAAATAACCAGTGGGGCTGGGAGCGAAGCGAGTGCGAATCATGTTGACCTGTAAGTTGTGAAGGGGTCAACACGTTAGCAAATTCGACGGATACCGACTACGCGGCGCGACCGCCACGCTTGATTTCTTTTCGCATTCGGCGGCGTTCCGACTTGTTCATCGCACCCCAATCAACTGATCCGTCGTCGACATCATCGTCGTCTCCATCGGCATCATCGGTTTTGTTCGCCGCTGAAACGGTTGCCGGGCGAGGAACGACTTGTTTTTCGTCAGTCGCGGCAGGCTTGGCTGCGGAGGAATCACGTCGTAGCCATCCGCCCAGACCTTTGCGTTCTGGTTTGGCGGGTTCTGGTGCGGTGGCAGGCTTTGGTCCTGGGACAGCTTCGGTCGTCGGTTTGGCAGGTTGCGGTTTTGCGGCAACAAGCTTTTGGGCGGGTTCCGATTCGGTTCCTGTGGGCATTGCTTTCGCGCGTCCCCACGAGAACCATGACCGTTTTGGCTTGGCTTCAGTCTCGGTTTTGGCGACTTTGGCTGTGGCCTTCTCAGGCACGCTTTTTTCAGCCACAACTTTTTCTGTCGCAACCGGTTTTACAACGGTGGGTGGTTTTGCTGCCAAAACTGGTACGGGTACTGGTATTGGCTTCTGTGAGTCTGGTGCCACCGCTTCCGATTTCTTGGCGACTTTGGAACGACCTAGCGAGAACCTTGACGCCCACGATCGCTTGGGGGCAACTTCAGCGGCTCCTGCATCGTCATCGCGGTTCTTCGGTTTGCGTTCTGTGCGAGGCGCCCGCTCGGTTGACTTTGCCTTCGGTTCCTCGCGCTCCTCGATCGCCTTAGAGCGACGTCCAAACCAACCGCGCGGTTCATCGGACTCTGCTTGCTCTCGTTCCGCAGCTTTCGACTTTCTGACTGCCAGTTCCGGTGCGACGACACGTTCTTGGTCCAGCCCCCGGACTTCACGAAACAGCATTCGCAAGTATCCACCGACGGATATCCAAAGTGCAGCGGATGCAATCAACGGTGCAGTCGTCACTGCTATCCAGCCAGGCATCGTGGTCGCCTCGAACAGGTTCCAATGACTCATTAGCGGAATCGCGAAGCTGACAACGGCAAGTAACATCATCAAAAACGCGAGCTTTGAGCGATGCACTTCCACAAGCAGGCGTATCGCGAGCACCGCGCCACCGACCGTGAGCACAATCCGAATCCAGTCGGCACCGGCTAATGCAACTCGCTTTCCGAGAGTTGCATCGATCATCGCACCAGCCCATGGCACGAGGTCACAAATCGAATCGATACTCAGAATCGCAAACAGGAAAATCACTGGTCGCCAGATTCGATAATGCCCTTGATAATCGTCGACTTTGTAGCGACGCAGTTGGTAAACTAATAACGCCGTCGCGGCGCTGGCAGCCAAGAAAAACGTTCTAGCCCAGGCACCGAAGCTATCAGGCCGATCTAGACGTAGCGGTCGCGAAAGTTCAGCGTTGTTTGCTAGCGACGGCCAAGTCACCGATGCCCAATGCAGCAAAGAAAGTAGAATCGCCGAACCGAGGATCGCGACACCATAAAGTGCAACGGTGCGTCGCCGCACCGGAACCAAGGAGAACCAGCGACCTCGCAAACGTCGGTTTACGTGTGAGCCATAGCTAGCAGTTGGTCGCCTTGCTTCGCGAAGTTTTTCTGCCGCGCGACGATCCGCAGCCGTACCCGTGGGGACATCTCGACCGGTCTGGTAAATGACGAGTCTGCGTCGCGACTCAGCGCTCACTCGCCGATCCATGCCCATCGTCGCTCCGCCTAAAAAACTGCCAGCCGTGATCAAACCCGTGACCGTGATAAAACGCCGCTAAAAACGGTTTTTTCTTGCGATATCGCAAACGCTTTTCCGACGCCTCAAGGAATACTCAATTCCACTTCGCCGCCGAAAGGTCGATTAAAGAAGCAAACAGGCCCGCTGACGATTCGCATGAACAACGGGCGGGCATACGAGGTGTCAGCGACGGTCTTAAATATTGGCAAGTCCTGATTCAAAATATTTTTTGAATTCCTTTTTCGAGTTGAGGGTGCGTGAGTTCAGGCGGACGCCCAAACCGGGATTTTCTAGGCATGACTCAGGTGTTCAATAATGCTTTGTTTGAATCCGCCTGAACATT
>JAYVSE010000290.1:0-18901 GCA_043775635.1 Planctomycetaceae bacterium
TTGGACAGCGCCAACTAGCGGATGAAACAATGTTATTTGCCGTGATTTTTGTAATTGTGAGCGGCAAGGCGCTAGCCGCCGGTTCCGCCGTGATTTACCGGCGGCTAGCGCCTTGCCGCTCACTTACTTGGCGCTGTCCAATTAGGACCGTTCAATAAATAACTGTCCGGTTTTTGAAGTGGGATAGGCTTCCAGCCTGTCATTTTCAATGCGACAGGCTGGAAGCCTATCCCACTAATTGATACAGACAGTAAACCATCAAGGCCAATCCACAAACGCGGATTGGCCTTTGAGGTCTGAAGTTTGCAGTTTGCTACTTTACGGGGCAATGACAACGACTTGGTTTAGGACCCGTGCACCGTCTTGTTCTACAGCTCGTAGCAGCATCTCTTTGCCGATCAGTGATTGACCATCGGGCCACGGAAAGCTTCGTTTTACCGTTGCGAGCGCGGGCACGACGACCTGTCGTCGCTGATATTGTCTGCCGCTAGGTGGGAACAACATGCAATCGTATTTTTGTTGCTTGTCCGTGCGGTTGATCAACGTCAGATCGACCAGCAATTCGTCCTTATCAAGCCTTGTATTGACTTCGATATCTAGTCCCTCGGGACCCACGTGGATCGTCCGCGTCACAGAAAATCGACGCTTGGGTTGGGTGCTAAGCAAAAAGTCAAAGGCAAGCTGCGTTGTACCGATCTTGGCGCTATTGCGAAGTGCAACGTCGAATGAGACATTCGCCGTTTGTCCTGCTGGGAGATCAAACGCTTGCGAGTCCGAGCTAACTTCCCAATCGGCGAGGCGCTTCATCCGAACTTCACCCGACAGCGATTCTTGCGTTGGGTTGACGAATTCAATGGAAAGAGATTGGCGTCGACCAAGCAGGCTATCCAATCCAGTTTCAATGAGTCGCGTCGACATTTGAAACGCGACCAAAACAGGATCAAGATCGATTAGAAATGTCGGCATGGGTCCGACCTTAACCGCATGCATGGATTGACCATCGACAACCATTTTTTTAGGGATGGTAACGTTGCCCCAAACATCGATTTGGCGAGTGGAATCGCCGAGAAACATTGCTTCGGTCGTAGGTGTTGGATTCCAGATGACGATCGTCGTACGTTCCTTATTCGACAGCACCACATTGGAGCTGTTGCCTGGCAATTGCAGCGAGCCAACTTTCGTCAGGTCGCCGACCAACATGGCCGTCGTTCGCCAAGGCAGTAGTAGCTCGCCGGGGCGATAGTCAGAACGCAACAAGCCTTGTTTGGGACTAAGCGGCTCAGAGACAAACGTCGCTGGAACGCGGTAGCCCCGCACTGCTGTCATGCGCAATACGAGGTCCGCTATCCGCGTTTGGCGATCATATATCGATGCATCAAGCGGATCGACCGTGACCCAAGCTTCCGCTGGCTCGCGGTGTCCGTTTTCTTTCGCTTCGGTGGCTTGCAAATAGGCTTCTAGTTCATCGACTGAAAGCGGCGGGGCGTTTGTCGATAGATTGATTGCCGCCCAAGATTGCTCGGACACGGGTGGTAGATTCTCCAGCCACGGCCACGAAAATGCAATCCCAATCGGTTGTCCAAACCCCTGCAGTTCACGACCGATGTCCTTGATGGTTTGCTTCAGTCTGGGGCTGGTGATAAAGCTATAATCGGAATCGGTCCCTAATTGCCAAGTGCGTACCTTCAGCGTTAACCGAGTCATGATCGGTTCAATCAACGGTTGCCAAACTGCGGGGTCGCGAAAGTAGTTGACGGCAACGGGCTCGCGTCGTTCACGCTCGTCAATCTTCGCGCGCACAACTTCTGGTGGTTTATCGAGCAATCCGACGATCCGAATGTTTTTTTCTTGTAGGTGACCGACCAGCCAAGCGGCGGCATCCAATTCATCTAGTTCAGCAGGGGCAAACCAACATGGATACTTAACAACGCCGACACCTAGCCGAGAAAGCCAATCTGGCATTCGCTTCATCTCAGCATCGCTTTCCATACCCCGAGGGAGCGTCCAGCCGTAAGGCCCGACCGAGTTTGGATGAGGCAAAGTGGCCAGGACAACGAATGTCGTCTGATTGGAAAGCAACGAGCTATCGGTTTCGCCGAGCATCGACTCGATGACATAATACCCAGGCCGCAGCACGGGTAGTTGCCAAACGGCAACGCCTTGAATTGAGCTCGGCAATGGGTCCTGCCTCGCTGAGTCCTTTGACTCAATTTGCTCGAACGGCACCGATTGCAATGCGACCTGCTGGTTGTTGATATCACGAACGACGAATTTGACATCCGCTGCGTCTCGTTTCATACCGAGCACGCGAACCGTGATCGTCGGCTGTTGGCCCTGATCGTACACAGCAAAGCGTTGGTCGGTCGACACACGGATTTGAGGAAGCTGTTGAATGACAATATCATCAAACCCTGCCGCACCACGAATATCGGCTTGCCCCGGCGTCTTCATCGGGCGAAGCATCAGACGAACGGCGGCGGTGGCAGCGAGTTCTGGGACAGCAATCAATTCAGTTTCAAGTTTTGTCCAGGACTTGGTGCCGGTTAGCGATTTCGTCTCGTGTTGTGTCAGTAAATTCCCGTTGGCATCCAAAAAAACCAGCTCGGCATGAGCGCTGTCATAGATTAATTTTTCTGTCCGCGCATTCAACTCCATGCGATATCGATAAAGTGGATCGACAGCGATTGGCGGAGATTGGACCATCGCCCAGCCGCCGTCCAGCTCGATGCGAAAATAGTGATTCGCCATCCTATCGGCGATCGATGGCGGAATCGCTGGCAGCCATGGAATCGCATTGCGTACCGCCGGCCAGGCTTGCAAGAGCCTGAGATCAGCCATCTGGCCGAGTTTCAATGCGGACTCGTCGCGGGCTGCCAACCGCATCGGCAAATAAGCCGGGTGATCAGGGTCTTTTTTTCGTTGCCAACCCTCCGGCCAGCTATCGAAATCGACATCCTCGCGACGGGAAAACGTCCAGCGGAGCATACCGTTTGCGCCAATCCGAATGGAGGTTGCGTTTGCAGGCCGCGCGAGCACCTTTTCATTCGAAGCCGTGGTTTTTTCGGGAGCAGCCGCAATCGATGGACGGACGAAACCTATCGTCATCAACCATGCCGCGATGCCAAGAGTCGCAAAGCCGCATAGAATGCGAGTTCGCACGCTTTGTCCGATATTCGGCAGAGGCTGTTTTGACACGTCAAGGAACTCGAGAGTTGGCCGAGCTAAGCATTGCGGTGCGTCTGAATTCAATCGCCCCCCAAACCCCAGGGAAAACACCCTCGGCACCGATTCGAGCAGCGATCGCGACGGCGTCAAAAATGGGTGCGCGATCCGTTCAGATTGACGCCAGACGCGACATCCGCCCATCGGAATTGTCGGCTACTGGCGTGCGGCAATTGCGGAAAATGCTAGATGATTACAATTTGCGGGTTACGTCGGTCCGTTTTCATACCCGCCGTGGCTACGATTCCCAGGACGAGCTGTCCCGCCGCATCGACGCCACAAAAGCAGCGATGGAAATGGCGTATAAGCTGGGCGCTGGCTTGGTGATCAACCAAATCGGCAACATTCCGGAATCCAAAGACGACCCGCGATACGAGACATTGTCGGCTGTGATGTCCGATTTGGGACGATATGGAGCCCATGTAGGCGCGTTTCTTGCGGCGGAAACCGGGACTGAACCCGGCGAACGGCTGGCCGAGCTGCTCAATAGCGACGATGGTGCTTACGTCGCCGTCGCCCTGAACCCAGGAAAATTGGTGGTCAACCGATTTAGCGTCCAAGATGCTATCAAGGGCTTGGGGACGCGTATCCGAACCTTGATCGCGGTCGATGGTGTCATCGACTTAGCGGCCGGGCGTGGAATCATGGTGCCGATTGGCCAAGGAACAGCAGATTTCCCTGCGATCCTGGGGGCGTTGGAAGATTTTCAATTTTCTGGCGATGTGGTTGTTGGTGAGGAAGAAGCGTCCCCAACGGCGATTGATTCCACGATCGCAGCGATCGAATATCTGCGGAATCTTTAAACTTAAACGAGGAAACTGGCTTCCTGGCGCTAACAATTCCTGTTCTCACCTTGTCACCATCGCCGTAATTGCGAACACTTAGCCTCCTTCGACCCAAACCAACCTCAAAGAGAATTCGGATGAACCACGGAGTGTCCAACAGCTACGCCACGCAAAGCTATCAGCGTCAGCGTCAGTTGACCTTAGGCGATTTGCTGCTTGAAAATCGAATTGTGTTTTTGCAGGGTGAAATTCATGTTGGTAATGCAAACGAGCTGGTGATGAAATTGCTCTATCTACAGAGCGAAAATCGTCGCAAAGATATCCATTTTTACCTCAATTCGCCTGGCGGAAGCGTGACCGCCACGCTGGCGATTTACGACACGATGCAGATTCTTTCGTGTCCGGTAGCGACCTATTGCGTCGGCGAAGCGGCCAGCGGTGCTGCGGTGTTGCTGTGCGGCGGGGCTAAAGGCAAGCGATTTTGCTTACCCAACAGCCGCGTCATGATGCACCAGCCAATGGGCGGTGTCGGTGGCCAAGTTAGCGACATTGAAATTCAGGCGGCTGAAATCATTCGCTATCGCCAAGTACTGAACCAGATCATTAGCAAGCATTCCGGCCAAAGCGTCGAAAAGATCGCCAAAGACACTGATCGCGATTTTTTCCTCAGCCCCGAGGAAGCGAAAAGCTATGGAATCGTCGACGAAATCTTGACCAAACCGCCCGTGGATCCCGGCAGCGACGACATCAAGTAACCCTGTTCGCATCCCGAATTGTGCGATTTAACCAATAAACAAAACCAAAGAATTCCCAGCAAATAACCATGCCAATCATCCCTTATGTTGTCGAAAAGAGCGGTCGTGAAGAACGCGTATACGACATCTACAGCCGCCTGCTCAAAGATCGGATTATTTTCCTCGGTCAACAAGTTGACGACCAAATTGCCAACTCGCTAGTTGCGCAGATGTTGTTCCTGCAATCGGACGACCCCAAGTCCGATATTCATTTGTACATCAACAGCCCTGGCGGCAGCATTTCGGCTGGGCTGGCGATCTACGATACGATGCAATTTGTTTCTTGCGACGTGGCGACCTATTGCATCGGCCAGGCCGCATCGATGGGAGCGGTGCTACTGACCGCCGGAACGTCGGGCAAGCGATTTGCATTACCCAATGCGAGAATCATGATCCACCAACCGCTTGCAGGAATGCAGGGAACGGCTCATGAAATTGAGATTCACGTGGAAGAATTACGGCGAGTGAAGCGGAAAATGAATGACATCATGATCAAGCACACCGGGCATTCGCTGGAGAAAATTGAAGAGGACACCGACCGCGACCGGTTTATGAGCGCGAACGAAGCCTGCGAGTACGGATTGATCGACAAGGTTGTAACCAAGGTCACCGATAAGGGCTAAAACGATTTTTCGGATCGATTTCCAGAGCTTTGGGTACGATTGCTTGACTCTGGTGCGTAAAAGAAGTCCGAAAACTGAACCCTGAAAATTAAAAACTCTCTTGCTGTCTAGCGAAGGATCGTTAAACTCTCGATCCCTCGCGTTAGAGGAAAGCTATTGCCCGCGTAGCTCAGTTGGTAGAGCAGCGGTTTTGTAAACCGCCGGTCGTGGGTTCGAGTCCCTCCGCTGGCTTTCCGATGTTGTAGGTTGTCGTTTTGGGTTGCGTTTGTACGTTTTTGAAGACAAGAGTAAACATAGGATCCATTCGTTAAGTTGAACCGAAACCAGGGAGGTTGCCCGAGTGGTTAAAGGGGGCGGACTGTAAATCCGCTGACTATGTCTACATAGGTTCGAATCCTATACCTCCCAATGATTTGAGATTTGAGATTTGAGATTTGAGATTTGAGATTTGAGATTTGAGATTTTGCCCAGCGGGTGTAGCTCAGTGGTAGAGCAGCAGCCTTCCAAGCTGAATATGAGGGTTCGATTCCCTTCACCCGCTTTGAGACGAGAGGCTGGAGAAAAATCTGCAATCTGCAATCAAAAATCTGCAATCGAAAATTCCCCGCTGCTGTAGCTCAGTTGGTAGAGCGCCTCCTTGGTAAGGATGAGGTCGCGAGTTCGAATCTCGCCAGTAGCTTTTGATTGTTATCGACAGTTGCCGGAAATCCGGCAAAAATCAGGTTGAATGCGGTGTACAGGCAATTGTTATTTTGCCTGCAATCCGCGACAACTGTTAATTGCACAAGATGGATCTGGCGGTTCAAATGCCTGTGGTGGGCATTGAACAGTCACCCGAATTGTTATCCCTTCCCCGAAACGTTTTGTTGTAGCTGCGGAATCATCTCTCAGCCGATCCACCTCGCGGGTGTAAACGCGGGCGGCGAGAATCGTGAGGTATTGGAAAGCGTATCTTTCTGGTGCTTGCCCTCTGCGGTTTGGATGTAGGTGAACTGAAATGGCCAAGGAAACTTTCAAGCGGACCAAGCCGCACGTCAACGTCGGTACCATCGGTCACATCGACCATGGAAAAACGACAACCACCGGCGCAATTCTTGCCGTACAAGCCGTTAAGGGCTTGGCGAAGGCAAAAGGTTATGCAGAAATCGCGAAGGGCGGCACTGTCCGTGACTCAACCAAGACGGTCACCATCGCTGTCGCGCACGTCGAGTACGAGACCGCAAATCGCCACTACGCCCACATCGACTGCCCCGGTCACGCCGACTTTATCAAGAATATGATCACCGGTGCCGCCCAGATGGACGGTGCGATTTTGGTCGTGTCGGCGGCTGACGGCCCAATGCCACAGACGAAGGAACACGTACTGCTTGCTCGCCAAGTGGGTGTGCCTTACATCGTCGTCTTCCTCAACAAGATTGACCTCGTCGACGACGAAGAATTGTTGGAACTCGTCGAATTGGAAATCCGTGAATTGCTTAGCAAGTACAGCTTCCCCGGCGACGACGTGCCAGTCGTTCGTGGGTCAGCGTTGCCTGCCTACAACAATCCAGCCGATCCAAAGTGCAGCGCTTGCATCACAGCGTTGATGGAAGCTCTCGATTCGCACATTCCTGAGCCTGCTCGTGAAGAAGACAAGCCGTTCCTGATGGCAATCGAAGACGTGTTCTCGATCGAAGGTCGTGGAACCGTTGCGACGGGCCGTATTGAACGCGGCATTGTCAAGGTTGGTGAAGAAGTTGAAATCGTCGGTCTCAACGAAGCGCCAGTCAAGACGATCTGCACCGGCGTTGAAATGTTCCGTAAGGAAATGACCGAAGGCAAAGCAGGCGATAACGTCGGTTGCTTGCTTCGCAGCGTTAAGCGCGAAGATATTCAGCGCGGCCAGGTTTTGGCAAAGCCAAAGAGTATCAAGCCGCATACCAAGTTCGAGGCCGAAGTTTATTGCCTCAGCAAGGATGAAGGCGGTCGCCACACGCCGTTCTTCAGCGGTTACCGTCCTCAGTTCTACTTCCGCACAACGGACGTGACGGGAACGGCAAACTTGGTTGAAGCTGAAATGTGCATGCCTGGCGATAACGTTCGCGTTACCGTTGAGTTGCACAAGCCAATCGCCATGGACGACGGTGTTCGCTTCGCAATTCGTGAAGGCGGACGGACTGTCGGTTCAGGCGTGGTCACCAAGATCGTCGAGTAGTCGGCAATCGTTATTGGTTGCTTCCCCAAGCGATCAGCCGGTTTACGCCGCAACGCGAAGGCGTTGCGGCAAAGAGGGTTCGCTGTTTCGGCAGCGTCCCGTATGGAGGAGCGTAGCTCAATTGGTAGAGCACCGGTTTCCAAAACCGGCGGTTGCGAGTTCGATTCTCTCCGCTCCTGCTTTGTCAGCGGCTGCTCACCAGTCACTGCATTGAGATTGCGCCGTCAAATCCAGGCAACGGAATCGACTTTTTCTGTCGATTGAAGAGGTCTGGACCAAAACCAAAGAGAATGTGATACTGTCGGATCAGTTTTGGCAAATCGGCCTGTTCAAATTTTTTCAATCCACTACCTCTGACCAGTCATAAGCTCGGGAGCGGACAAGCGTGTCCAGGGAAGTCGTCACAGGTTCTGCCAGCAGCGATATGCCGCTGATAACCAATTTATTGCAAACGGCGGTCTACAAACCGACCCAAGGACGCATTGTCCGTCAATTGACGGCACTGGCGATTTGGGTTGTGGTTGTGATGGGATGCTATCGCCTTTACGTTACTCTACGCGGAGTGTTCGAGACTGCGTCTTGGGCAGAGCTAGCGATTCCGCTCGGTCTCTGCTCGGTTGGCTGCTGGATCGGCTTTCGAATTGTCAATTGGCCTCGATTCGCAGATTTCTTGATTGCCGTTGAAGCTGAAGTCAATAAAGTCACGTGGCCGGGTAAGCAAGAACTCATTCGCGCATCGATGGTCGTGATCGCGACCATCGTAATCTTGGCGGTGACACTATTCTTGTTCGACGTGGTTTGGCAGTGGCTGTTTAATGTGCTCGGCGTGACTTCCTAATTTGATTGTTTTGCGTCGAATCTGAAATTTGCGTGAAATATACTTTCCCTGTTCAACACTGTTTTTCGAAGCCCTAACGCCGTGACCTCTCCAGAAGCCTCCGACGACACTCTCGCCGAATCCGAAGGTGACGCAACCCAGTCGGGAGCACACCAGTCGGGTCCAAACCCCGATAAGGGCGGGATTGCCGTCGATGAAATGCACCCCGATGGTGGCAGTGTTCTGCCACAAGATGTGCCTGCCCCCGTCCGAAAAATCAAAAAACCTGCTGTCGAAGAAGTCGCTGCTGATGGCAAGATGGATTGGTACATCTTGAAAGTTGCGTTCAATCGCGAAGATACGATCCGCGAAACTCTCGAAAAACGCGTCAAGATGGAAGGCATGGCCGACTATTTTGGTGCCATCATTGTTCCCACCGAGGATGTCGCTGAATTCACTAGGTCCGGTAAACGCCGAATCACCAAGCGGAAGCTTTTGCCCGGCTATTTGATGGTCAATATGATCATCAACGATGACACTTGGTTCCTGGTTCGCGAAACCGGCGGGATCAGCGATTTTACCGGAGCTGCTGGCAAGCCAATGCCGATGTCGCCTGCCGATGTGGAGCGGTTCATCAATAAGCCAGCACTGAGTGACGATGATGAAACACCTATCAAAACAGCGATTCCTTATCGTGCCGGTGATCGTGTTCGTGTCAAAGAAGGACACTTCGAAAATCAAGAAGGCGAAATCGATAGCATCGATGAAGCGAACGGTCGCGTCACTGTGATTATCAGCATCTTCGGTCGCAGCGTCCCAATGGAATTAGACCATTGGCAGGTCGAAGCGATGTAAGTAAGCACCCATTCAAAAGTTATTGAGCATGATGCGTTGATGCGACCGGCAGTCAAGATCTGACCTACGACGGACTTCCAAATCCATCGTACAGCAGGTAATTTTGGCGTTAAACGAAAGAAACTTTTACCTGTTTAGAAATCTGAAATCTGAAATTGCCCCTCGTCAATGCGTGGATAAGTCGTCATGATGTTGGCCTACACTGAGCTTGGCAATCTGAAAACAAAACTAAAACTAAAACTAAAAACTAAAAACTAAAACTAAAAACACATAGAAAATGGCAAAGCAAGTCACCGGTCAGGCAAAGTTTCAAATCCCTGGTGGGAAAGCCACCCCTGCACCTCCTGTCGGTACGTCGCTCGGTAAGTTTGGCGTAAACCTTGGTCAGTTCGTGATGCAGTTCAACGAACGAACCCGGGAATACGATGGAACACCGATTCCCGTTGTTGTCACGGTTTATAATGACCGTAGCTTTGAATTCTTCACCAAAAGTCCCCCTGCCGCAGCCCTGCTAAAACAGGCTGCTGGCATCGCGAAGGGCAGCGGCGTCCCGCATAAAGAGAAGGTCGGAACCGTGACCAAAGCTCAATGTGTTGAAATTGCCCAGAAGAAGATGGCGGATCTCAATTCAGGCAGCCTCTCTCAGGCAGCTCGAATGATCGAGGGCACTGCTCGCAGCATGGGCTTGGTCGTTCAAGACTGATTGTGTATTTGCAATTGATACATAGCTTGTGATTTTGGTATCCACGGCGGCATGAGTGCCGTGGATCTATCCTATCGAAATTCACGCGAGGCAAGGTCGATCGGCCTCGATGCGGTTCGCGCGATTGCAGCGATTCTGGTTGTGTATTTGCATGCGTGTATTCCTTATTTAGTACAAGGCATGCCTGGTATCGTTTGGCCAGCCACAGATTCTCCAAGCCGCATTTGCGACGCCCTCTTTTGGGCAATAGAAATCTTTGTGATGCCGCTCTTCCTTGTCATTTCTGGCTATTATGCTCACCGAGCACTTGCAGCTTCCGACCATCAATCGTTTTTAAAGTCACGAGCAAATCGACTTCTGCGCCCCTTGGTGTTTGGCATGCTGGTCGTGCTTCCGATGGATCTCTACATCTGGTTAATCGGCCTGGTTGCGGAAGGCTTGATTCCAGCGGCGAAACTACGAAGTTTGAAGATTCCGGCACCCTACAATCAGATCTGGGGATTTAGTCATCTTTGGTTTTTGCATTACGTGTTCTCTTATGCCGCGATCTTGGCTGGCTTGAACCTGCTTGTCCGCTATCGTGTTCCAATGCGATTGCGGCCAACACTAAGGAGATCGTCGGCCGTTGCGATTGCCGTTGTCGGAATCCTGACGCTGGTCGCAGTGCCTAAAGTTGTCTTTGGATTTCAGCACGCTTTCTTGCCTGTGTTTTCAAAGTGGCTTTATAGTGGAACATTTTTCGCTGGCGGAGTCGCATTTGCAATCTTCGACCCTAAGCTTCGTACGTTGAATCGGCTCGCAGCACGCAATTTAGCTGTAGGAATAGTCGCGACGATTGCAGCGGTGCTGCTCGCGTGTTGGACGTTGTGGGTCGAATCCTCCGAAAAGTACCATGCGAACATCAACCTATTGATTTCATTGACATTGGCGGCAACAACCGTGCTCGCCGCTTGGGGTATCACGATGGGTGTGATTGGGTTAGCCAATCGCTCTCGCGAATGGCTTTGGCAACATGAACGAACCTGCCTTGCAATCCAGTACTTGTCTGGCGCGTCGTTTTGGATCTATCTCGTTCATCATCCGATTGTGGGATTGGTTCAGATTGATTTGAAATGGCTTGCACCGTTGATGCTGCCCTTAACCAAGTCAGTCATCGCTGCATCGGTGGCGACGGGGCTTGGTTTAATTAGTTATGAATGGATGGTTCGAACAACCGGTTTTGGGCGATTGATTGGCTTGACCGGCCAATCGAAATCAATCGAGTCGACCCGCGACGCTGGCGAAGAATTCAAAAAGCAAAAAAACAAGATTCGGATTGCAGCATAATAGCAGGAAAGGCCTTCCATTCCCTCGCCGGAAACCAATCTTTGCAGTACAACAATAGCTACTGCAATGAAGGGGTTGGTGATGGCCAAGGGTTTGTTTACCCAGGGAATCTGTGTACTGCTCGAACAAGCGATCGACCTGAACAGGATCGAATCGTCATTGAGCGGCTTTGAGATCGTCGGTCGGCATGAAGCCAACGGTGCGGATGATCCGACCTGTACGTTGGTACTTCGATTTCGTCCCGAAGTCGAAGGCCATGTGTTAGTCTCGCTGAGTCCCAATCCATGGCCCGATGACATGGGTGACCCCGAAGATACACCCGAGCTATTTGTGGCATGGTCGTTAGGTCAATTTGGACCGCTTGCGTTTCCTGGCTGCTTGGAACGTGCTTGTGAACAATCGTGGGCATGGGAAGAAGGTCGTGAGTTGCCCAAAAAGCACACCGCGCACATTCGCGTGCTTACAAGCTACGTTCTTGGCAATGAAGAAGACGAGGCGATCGATGATGCGGATGCACCATTGCTGCCTGAAGATTACGATTCAATGGCTGAGTTGCAGTTCTTGATGCGAGTGGTCTCACCGTTACTGGAACTCCCCGGTGCGATTTGTTATTTCAACCCCGGTGGTGAAGTACTGCGCGACGATTCGGGACTGCGACAAGGGCTCAATTACGCTTGGATGCATGATTTGCCTCCGTTGGACATGTGGACGAATGTGCGGCTTTACAAAGCGACCGACACGTGGTCGTTGATGGATACTGTCGGCAACGGCCAGTTCGATCAACCAGACATGGAGGCGGTTTTTCAAGCCGACACCTACAAGGTTTCGGATGTGGAAGAGTTTTTAAGAAATGCTTCGCTGTTCATGCTTCGCGAAGAAGAAGAGGTTGAAGACGGCGATACTGCGGACGGGCCTGGTGGTGTCGCTTGGCAGGTTTTGGAGTGCGATGAAGCGCTCGCTGATCCACCAAGACCGACGCTACGCTGGGTCCCGCAAGACGGACGAGACGTTCCTGCCGAGCTGCTTGATACCGGCGTCAGTGACGATGAAGATGACGGCGACGATGATGACGAAGACGATGATGATGACATTAATAATGAAAGCGGGATCGACGATGACTTCGAAGACGAAGACGAAGACGAGCAATCGCTGAACGATGAAGGCGAGGAGTTCGAAGGCGAGTTACGAGCGCTGGGTGACGACGAGTTAGACGAACTACTTGGCCCCGACCGCGACGAACCCGCCACCGGCGATCGCCAAGACTAGTGTCGAGCCATTATTCCACTCGACATTGTTACTGGTCGAGTGCTCGCTTTCATTTGCTGGAACCGCCGTGCCAATCGTTTCCTGAACTGCCGACGCTTAGCCGCTTAGCCCAACTTCCGTTGGAGGCACATCTTCGCAGCACGGAAACACACGATGAGCCTATCACTTGAATTAGTAACGAATCTAAGACTCTCATTACGCAAAAGTGTTCTGAGGTCTTACCGCATGCAAAGCACTGGCGAAGACGCACAGTGGCACCCAAAATACAAGCTGCTAAATACACGTTTTGTCAGTGCGACCCATGCCACCCTGCCGTCGATGACGAATACGGTACCGCTGGAATCAGACGCAGTGTGAGCGGGTCGAAGGTACGTTCACGGGTGAGACGATATACCCAGTGCGTTGAGCAGATCGCAAAATCGTCGCGTTGGGAACATTCAAACCACTGCATTCCACTTCAGGCTAGCGACATTGTTGCCAGGCTATAGTGAAACGCTTTAGACTACCCATAATGAATGTAACGGTGCTTCGTTCCGTGAGTGACTCCGGGTTTAGGCCCGCTCAACATCGTGTTTCAAGATAAGACAACTCATGCCAATGGACGTTTTGATCCGACCAGCCACAGCCGACGAAGACTCGATTCGCGATCGGGCGGCGAGATTATTTCACTTTCTTGCGGAATTAACCGCAATGCGAGTAAAGAAGATTCGCGACTTGTCGTCATACGAATCGTTCTTTTGGTTCCATGAGCTGCCTGACGAGCCTGAAGTTTATTCGCACACTGAAGCCACCATACGTGACGACGAATCCTGGCTAAGAATTGACAAAGCGAAGAAACCAAAACTTGACGCAATGCCTACGGTGTGTGCGGGCTGGTATGACACCGAGGCGATGGATAATTTCGGAGAAGCACCAACGCTTCGTGAAGAACGAATACCGCCGATAATACAGCCCAATGACGAAACCAATTCGGAATTTGAGCCACAGCAGCTGACAGACGCGCCGCATGTCCAGGAGGCATGGGATGCATTTCTAACGGAAAAGTGGCAACCGTGGTCGAAAGCGATGCAACGTTGGGAACTCGTCCAGGGCTGCTATCGCAAACTCTTTGCAATGTACCAGGAACAGGAGCGCCGTGGTGAACAATATGAACTCCTCGTCGGCGTGGGCTCGTTGTTGTGGACTGATCGAAGTGATCGCCGCATCTGTCGGCCGATTCTGACAACCCGCGCAACGTTATCACTTGAGGCAATATCCGGGCGGATTGAACTGAATCCGTCTGAAGATGGTGCTGAAATTAAGCTCGAACAGGATATGTTGGATCCGTCAGACCAACCGACAAAGGAATGTCAGACCGAAGTGGAAAAACGCATCACCGAGCTTGAGTCGTTGTGGGAGCGCAGCCCAGTATGTGACGTGCTGAAAGAATGGTTTGGCTCGTTGGCCATTTCTGGCGATGGAAGTTTTCACGATTCACTCAATTTTGAACGACGCATCAGCGAAGTCCCGCAGATGGCATTTGCACCCGTCTTGATACTTCGCAAACGGCAGGGAAGCGCAAACGGCAGGGACACAGTATCCTGACCGCTCTGAAGAAGGTAGAAGCTTCGCTGAAAGGCGGCTCCGTCATTCCACGCGGCCTGAAGCAGATTTGTAGAACCGAAAACGGCCAGCGAGACACGACAAATGGACCAAACGGCAACTTGCCTGTCGATCCATTGTTTCCTCTTCCCACGAACGAAGAGCAGCGGCGGATAATATCAAAGCTCACCAACCAAAGCAGTGTTTTGGTTCAAGGACCTCCCGGCACCGGAAAGAGTCATACAATTGTCAATCTGGTTTGCCACTTCCTTGCTGAAGGAAATCGCGTGCTAGTGACAAGTCAAACACCTCGCGCCCTTCGTGTATTGCAGGAAAAATTCCCGAAAGACATTCAGCCGCTTGTGGTAAGCGTTTTGGACGAAAAAGAAACTTCTCGCCTGAGTCTGGAAAACTCTGTTAACGGTATTTTGAGTCGCATCAATAACTCAAATCGTACCGAAGAAATGTTGAGTGCGCAAATCAATGTTCTGACGCGAGACCGAGGAAAAGAGCGTGCCGAACTCTCGAACGTCCGGCGGCTGTTGCGAGAAATCCGTGAATCTGACACGCGAAAGTACGCCGTCCCCGGCACGAACTACGCAGGTACTCCGCAGCAAATCGCAGCTCAGATATCATCCGTGAATGGCAAATTTGAGTGGCTAGAAGATGAGGTCGGACAAGACATAGATCTGCCGTTGACCAATATTGAAATATCCGAGTTAATGAATCTGCTGAAAACCTTGGGAGATCAGTTTCAAGAGTTGCGGAATTCACAATTTCCTGACATTAACATCTTGCCGCAACCGCGTGAAATCGCCGCTCTTATTTCAACACTAAGGAAATCGCATTCCGCCGCTAAAAACATCGATTCCACTTTACCCAATAATGCTTGGTTTGCCACTCTCAAATCGGCAGATCTCGACTCTTTGCAATTGCTCTGTCGTCAGTGGCTCCGCATCCACGCAACAGCGACCGGTCGAAACGGCTGGAACAATGAAGCATTAATCGACATTTTGTCAAGAAGTTCATCCAAGTGGATCTCGCTTGAACACCATGCCAGTGAAACCTTGAACCAGGTTCGGCAAATCGTGAACGGAGTGGGCGAGTGTTCGATTGAGCATTCTGCGGAAATTTCTATCGATCAGCAATTGGCGGATGCGGAGGATCTGTTGAAACATGTTCGATCAGGTGGTGGATTTGGCATTATTTTCTTCCGTGCAAAAGTCGTAAGACGCACGGCGTATCTCTGGTCGAAAAGTCGAATTGACGGGCGACTCTGTGCAGACGAAAGCACCTTGCATCGTCTCGTTGAATCGCTGCGACTCCAAGTCCTCCTAAAGCGACTTGCGGCGGAGTGGTCGTCCGACGTTTTGCAAAATGGTACGTTGCGAATGCGATTGTCATCTCTTGAGGAGAATCTCACTTCACTCCGCGAATTGCTCAAGCTCGATGCGTTTACCCAAGACATTGGAAATCTGATTGAAGATTCATTGGAAGTTGCATCTCATGTCTGGTCGGCCGAATTTGTTGCCCAAACATTGGAGTCGGTCAAAGCTGGCGTTGTCCTGCAAGAAAAAAGAAATGCCGATGCAGCATGGAAAACGTTGATTAATCCGGTGACATTAGTTGCAAACGTCAACGATGCACACGTGTCACTATCTGACTTGCACCAGGCTTGTTTCAACTACGACAGCGAAAAGTATCGGGCAACGTTTGTGGCTGTCACAGCCGCGCACAAGATGCATCTGGAGTCTCACAGAATTGCAGAGTTATTGGGGCGAGTTCAAACCGCAGCGCCTCAACTGTGCGATCGCCTCAATGATCCCTTGCAACGCGAATCACTAGCTGAACCGCTCAGTGAATTCGAGAACGCATGGGCATGGAAACGAGCGTCGGCCTGGCTCAAACGCTACGACGCACAACATGCAGATGACGAGTCGAGAAACCGCCTGCAACGGTCTGAAAATAGAATGCTTGAATTGACAACTGATTTGATTGCCGCCAAGGCATGGCATGCGTGTCTGTGCAATCTTGGCCAAAGTTCAGAGCGTCAAAACGCGATGAAAGCGTGGCAATGGACGATCAATATGATCGGCGGAGGAACAGGCAAGCACGCTGACAGTCATCGACGAAATGCCAGAAAATACTTGGAGCAGTGTTGGGATGCGCTTCCCGCGCACATAATGCCTCTGTATAGAGTTGCCGAGCAGTTTCCATTCGACAAGCCCGAAATGTTTGACATTGTCATCGTAGACGAGGCGAGTCAAACCGGACCTGAAGGATTACTCCTTACGTTTCTTGCAAAACAGTGCGTCATTGTGGGCGACGACAAGCAAATTTCCCCCGAAGCGGGATTCGTCGATGTCGCCGCAGTGCAGACACTGATCGACAAATGGATTCCCGATCTATCATTCGCTAACACACTGATCCCTGGCACCAGTCTGTTTGATCAGACTCAGATTCGCCATCAATCACGATTGACCTTGCGCGAGCATTTTCGCTGCATGCCAGAGATTATTCGTTTTTCAAATGAGTTGAGCTACGATGGTAAACTGATGCCGTTGCGGCAGTATCCCGCCGACCGCTTGGTTCCACTTGTTGATCGATTCGTCACGGATGGCTATCGTGAAGGAACTTCGGAACGCATCATTAACCGCCCCGAAGCCGCCGCTCTTGTCAAAGCTCTTATCGAGTGCCTGGAGAATCCAAAATATCACGGCAAGTCTTTTGGCGTAATCTGTCTTCAAGGGCACGCGCAGGCGAAGCTGATCGAATCAATGATTCTGGAGAAGTGCGGGCCTGAACCGTTCAAAGATCCGAAGGTTCGACTTCTTTGCGGCGATGCCTACAGTTTTCAGGGAGATGAACGTCATGTGATCTTTCTCAGCATGGTAGCCGCAGTTGAAGGTGACAACCAAAATACAGCATTCACGAAGAAAACCTTTCTTCAGAGATTTAATGTCGCCGCGTCTCGTGCTCAGGATCAAATGTGGTTGTTTCACAGCATTCGCGAGGCCGATTTGCATCCAAATTGTGTCCGTCGTCGGCTGGTTCAATTCATGTCCAGCAATCCGGAACTGCATGCTCCGACCGTTGATTTACGCGCAATTCGTCACGACGCAATTCACTTGCAGCGTACCCCACGCGCGGATGGTTATCAAGGCAACCAACCGGCACCATTTGATAGTTGGTTTGAAGTGGACGTCTTTCTCGCGCTGATTGATCGCGGGTATCGCGTTCTGCCACAGATCTCGGTCTCGGAAAAACGCATCGATCTCGTTGTGGAAGACCCGAAACGACGGATCGCAGTGGAGTGTGATGGAGACGAATGGCACGGTCCCGACCAGTACGAAGCGGATTGTCTTCGAGAAGCGATACTCAACCGATCCGGCTGGGAATTCGCCAGGATACGAGCAAGTGCGTTTTATGCTAATCGTTCATCAGCAATCGATACATTGGTCGCAAAAATCGCACAACAGAATGTTCATCCGTGGTGCCCTAGCGAGGATCAGGCAAACTATTCTGCATCAGACATTGGTGAGGTAAGCGGTGCCGAATGTCTGCAGTGGCTTGGGAATGAGATTGCTGAATCAGCCGAGGACGGACTCTCGCAGATTAACTCCGATGATTCCGGACTACCAGTCGATGAAATGTTACATTTCGTCAGAGACTCTTTCGACAGCCAATCCGTTCCTGATGCGGGCCAGGACGGAATATCAGAGACTTCAGTACAAGAGAGCATTACCGTGAAAGCGGTGCCTATTGCCCTGCTTGAGAGCCGCATAAATACCGTCAGAAAATTCCTGCTACGAATGGGTGAGCCGCGAACCGCAGGATCGATAAAATACCAAACTGGCATTCCCGAACACGATTGGCCGCAAATCGAACAAGAATTGCTCAATCGAAATCTTGTAACTAAGAGTGGAACTTCGAGACGACCATACTTCCAATGGATTTCCAAATAGTTTATCGATATTCACAATTCCTCGAACGCTGCGAAGTGCCGTGCCTACATACGAATGCATATTCTCATTAACACGCACGGGCTGGCACGGGCAGGGTGGCAGTGACAAACGTATATTTAGCAGCTTGTAATTTGGGTGCCACTGTGTGTCTTCGCCAGTGCCCGCCCCGTGGACCAAGGTCATCGAAAAAAAGTCATACTTCCGGTGAGTTGCACGAACTGACGTTTTCCTGTTATCAGCGACTGAAACTGCTCGCGAACCACGATTGGCGTACTCGCTTTTGTCGGCACGTAGACCTCGCCCTTGCCGAGCAGAAAAATTAACTATTTGCGTTCGTGCTCATGCCTGAACTCGTTCACTTGCTCAGCGAGTGCGAGATTCAAGAATCATCGGGGACCGATTATGCCTACCGGCTATTCGTGTAGATGACGACTGCATGGATGCAGGTGCTTTCGGGACTGGCCGAGGAAACCGACTACGACAACTTCAAGTCGGAAGTCGCCCATCATCAGGGAATGGCCGGTGCAGCTTATGTGGCAGTCTGCGTAATTTATCAAACGGACCAGTTTTCCAAATCTGCTCTTGACCCTTTTTCCAATCCTTGACCCTTTTTCCGCTGTTTTCCCCACTCTTTAATCGTTGCGGGTCTTGCTCGGACAATTCGTTTGTCACGGGCGCAGTCCCAGAATGTGGACTCAAAAACGCCGTAATTTGCGGTGTCATGTTGCCAAGGTAGGAGGACTTTCATTTTTGACACTCATGTTTTGAGG
>JAYVSE010000291.1:0-33673 GCA_043775635.1 Planctomycetaceae bacterium
TTCCCTGGCATAAAACTCTCCGGCTGAAGATGGCGAAAGCCGGTATCTTGGCCAATTAACCCGTTTCAAGCAAACCCAATTCGTTCTCGGACCACTAGCCATTGCTCATTGGAAGGGTATTCGATCATCGGTTCCTGGCGGCCGTTGAAAGAATCAAATCTAAAGTATTCTAGGCAATTGAAAATCAAACGGTAAATGGTGATCCAGCTCGTGAAGGCGATGGCCGCTGAAAAAATCACGGCGATCGGGGCGACCGTGAGCGATACACGACTGCAACGCTGTATCATTTCTTCGTGTAAGAAATCCGACACGCTTTTCCATTGCGATTTAAAGGACGCTTCGCCGGCAGGTTGCGAAGAAAGCAGTTCTGACATGCCTCGCAGCCAATTCGCTTTCACGGGACAATCGGCCATCACCGCTTGAAACGTCTCACCTTGCTGCAGTTGATCTGCTCCCTTATTGAGTCAACTTCGCAACATTGCTGATTCGGTTTGTAATGCTGCGGCGCGCAATGCGTCGGGGTAGGGCCACCGCGACGCCAACGATTGGTGCAAGGTTTCGCTGATCTGAGCTAGCTCAATGGCTGCCCAGGCCGACCCGATAAAAGGAACGTGACTGATCAGCAAATCCAGTGTCGTTTGAACTCGTAACCATCGCCATTTCGGTGGCCTGAAATGGCGCAAAATCTGGTGCATGACCCAGATCAATGTGAATATTAAAAAAAGCCCAATCAGCAGTTGGTAATAGGACCTAATCGGTTCGATTTTTAGGGGTTCAAATTTCTTTTGCGACCACCAGAAATTGACATCAAATTCTGGTACAAGTGTCGGAATCATCCACACGATTGCAAAACCAATCACGGACGCAGTCAAACAGTAAAACAAACTGTACCAAACGACGGCCTGAACGCGTGAACGTGCTTGATCACGAAGTTCTTCCAGCATGAACCAACGCGGAAGTCGTTCGACCGACTGCGCGACACCGATCAACGACGTCGGCAATATCGTCGAATGACTAGCGTCGGTATTTTGTACATGCGATCCTCGTTCGATCTGACTCGCCAATGTAAGCAACCGTTGGCCACGACGACCGCCCAACTCGTTCGCCATCGCACGCAATCCCGCAACGGCATCTGGACTGGTGCCGATCGATTGCACCAAACGCTCAACCGGCATGGTATCCCAAGGCTTCATTTGGCCACCTGACAAAATCCATCGTATAATGGTCGCAGCACCACGATCCAATAAACGGATGCTGCGATAATGCCTGTGCACACGGTTACAATGGTGGGGAACCATTCGATCCAAAACCGACCGCGCCGGACCGCATCGTCGTGATACCATTCGGCTAACGAGCGAAGTTGGTCTGTGGTTTCCTCCAGAGGCACTTGCGCTGCTCGATCGAGCAGCCAACCTACCATCGGCGGCAATTTGTTTGCCAGGGTCGGATCGCCTGAAGCTTGCGCCGCAATGGGCAATGAGTCGGTTAACGTCGCGTGGGAATCGAGTTGTACAGCGAGCAAGTCACAGAATTTTGAACATGCGATGTGCCGATCGAGCTTGCTGTCCATGCCACACATGAACCAGCCGCGCCGACGAACAAATCGATACACCAAGAAGATTGAAATCGCGATCAGCGGTGGCCACCAAAAATTGCCGCGTAACCAAATACAAGGCTGGAGCCAGACGTTGTCACTTCGCAGTCGCGTGACGTCCATTCTCCAATGCGAAATGATCAAAGAAGTTACTCCCAACGTGATTACCAAATAAGCAATCAGCGCCGTCACTAACGGGTAGATCATGGCGACAGTAAAGGTGGTCTTTAAATCGCGCTGGCGGCGCAGCCATTGAGTCAATCGTGTGATCGGTACCGTGGAACCGGTCGTTTGTAAAGTTGCCAGCGCTGCGGAAACCTGCGGCCCATAAGCACCAGCGATTTCAGTGAAGGCAGCCTCAGGGTTTTGGCCTGACTGAAGATTTTTCGAAATCTGCCGAGCCGCTCGGCCAATTTTTCCTAGACTTGGAATGTCGAGTTTGTCGACCCCATCCACCAATGAACGTCGAGCCTGAACCATCGCCGTGACTTCGTCGAGCAGCAATGAAAGTTGTCTCGCGGAGAGTTGCATGCGACGATCTGCTTGACTGATTTAGAAAAGAGGGGGCCTCCGGCCCACAGGCCAAGTAGTTTAACGGATTCCAAGGGCCAGGAACAGTCTCGAAAAAAATAGTTTCCTCTTATTCTCGCTCACCTCGCTCACAATTTTGAATGGTGTGGACGTAACACCAGAAAGCGGCGTGTCCAATCTCTTTAGGGCCAAAGCCGAAACTTCCGCTGGGCGAGCCAGCGGGATTCACTTGCGGGGAAGCGTAGATTGGCAGGGCCAATGCCGAAACTTCCGCTGGGCAAGCCAGCGGGATTCACTTGCGGGGAAGCGTTGCTTGGTAGGGCCAAAGCCGAATCATCCGCTGGGCGAGCCAGCGGGATTTACTTGTGGGGAAGCGCCGATTAGTAGGGCCGCTGGTCTTTGGCGTACGGATGCGGACGAATCGTTTATTCACCCGCCTCGCGTCCGAGTACGCGGTACAGCTCATGTTCATCAGTTATTTTCTGTTCTACCAATTGCCAAGCGCGTTGCCTTAAGGAGATCATTCCGGCTTGTTCCGCAATGCGACGAATTTGGCTTGTCGATCGCCCGTTCGCAAGTTCGTTCATCATGATCTCGCCAACCTCACCTTGATCAAACCTTACACACTCGGCGATCGCGATGCGTCCTTGATAATGACTGGTTTCACCTGGCTGCGAAGCTAGTCGCCGCAACAGACGTTGGCTGCAAACGGCTCGCAACCCACTGCGCAACAAGTAGGCCGGCAACTCCATTTGCACTAGTCTTCGAAGCGCGGTCGCCACGTCAGACGCATGTAAAGAAGAAAAAACCAAATGGCCAGTCAACGCTGTCATCAGCACGGCATCTGCGGTTTCCACATCGCGGATCTCGCTAACCAGTAGCACTTCGGGATCTTGTCGAACCGCACTGCGAAGTGACGCGGCTAGAGTCATGCCGGTTACACTATTCAATTGACTTTGACTGATCGAATCAATGACCGACTCAATCGGATCTTCGATTGTCAACACGCTGCGACTTGGCTTCGTGGCTGCGATCTGTCGCAAGCAAGCGTAAAGTGTCGTGGTTTTCCCGCTGCCGGCTGGTCCGGTCAGCAACACCGCGCCATCTCGCGCTGCGGACAGTTGCACTAGGTCCGCAGCAACCTCTTCTGGCAACGACAAACGATCGATCGAGGTGAGATCATTCGCAGCCGCGAACAGCCGCACTACGGCGCGAATTCCGTGAACGGTAGGAAAAGTGCCCAGTCGCATTTCAACGTTACCAATCGTTTTGGCAATCCTGCCCTCCATGGGCTGGCCTGCTCGATAGGTCGGTATATGGGCCAGTACCATCAGGCGAGCGACCGGGTCCGTCAGTTCGCTGCGCGGCACTTGACCGATCGAGGACAAGACCCCATCCAGTCGAAACAAGACCTCCCAGTGATCGCTTCGCGGATGCAAATGCACGTCGCTGGCCTGCTGAGCCACGGCGGCAGCAAGCATACGGTCGACAATCTTGATCGCGTAGTCTTCATCATTGGGACGAAGATCAGTACACCACGGAGCTAGGTTCATTGTCATGATTGCAGATATTGGTAGACGCTCATCCCGTTCGCCATCACGTCCGAGCTGCCTAGCTTGGCCATGCAGCCGGTTTGGCCAATGGAGACAATTTATACTTGGTGGTGAGATCCTATCCGATTGTTGCACATTTCTGCTACAAACGATTGCGTTGGATGATCACGCCTACTAAACTGGGTGTAAAGACAGCCGCAGGAAGCTTACGTTCAAGCAAATTTCGGAGAGAATCTTCACAACGGTGCCTATCATGATTGACACGCAATCGATGGTTTTGGTTGCGGACGATAGCACCACCCAAGCGGTGCAATTCCGTTGGTATTTGGAGCAGGCGGGATTTCGGGTTGTGGTCGCGACCAACGGCAAGAACGCGCTGGACATGATTCGCCAGTCACCTCCGGATGTGCTCATCACCGACTTACAGATGCCCGAAATGGATGGCCTGGAATTGGTCAAAGCTGTCCATGCGGAGTTTCCCAAGATCCCGATTGTTCTGGCCACCGCAGTGGGCAGCGAAGAGCTTGCCGCTGAATCCATGCGCAAAGGGGCGACCAGTTATGTCCCCAAGCGATACATCCATGACTTGATTCCCACGTTGCAGCGACTGCTCGCGGTGGTTCAGGCGGATCAAGCCAGTCCGCAGCTCGCCGCATGTGCCACCTTCAGCGAAGTTCGATTCTGCCTGAGCAATGACGAGACGCTCGTGGGTCCGCTGATCGCGCAATTAAAACGGATGATCGAAGGTTTTGGTCTTCGCGATGTCAATGGCGCACTGGGAGTTGCCACGGCGCTGGATGAGGCGATTCAGAACGCGATCCTCCATGGAAATTTGGAGGTGTCGTCCAAGCTGCGCGAAGATGAAGACGGGAGTGCCTTTCAGATTTTGGTGACGCAACGTCGTCAGGAGGCTGGGTTCAAAGATCGCCGCGCGCATGTTCGAGCGTGTGTCACTTCGGAATGGGCCGAGTTCGTCATTCGCGACGAAGGACCGGGGTTCGATCCCAAAGCGATTCCCACTCCGACCGATCCGGTGTATTTCGATCGGCAATGCGGTCGCGGGCTGTTTCTGATTCATGCTTTCATGAACGAGGTGCGGCACAACGACCAAGGCAATGAGATCACCATGACCCTTCGCAAGCAGGCTCCATGATGGAGCTATTGGTCTTCGAGATCGCTGCGACTCCCTGTGGCGTACGCACTGAATTTGTGCGTGAGGTACAACGGGCCGTGTCGTTATCGTCCGTGCCGGAAGCGAGATCGCAGGTGCTCGGCGCGATGAATCTGCGTGGGCAGATGGTGCTCGTGCTAGATTTGCGAGGTGCGATGGGAGCACCGTTGAAACCGGTGGTACCGACCGATCATTTCCTGGTGATTCAGTGTGGCGAGCGATGGCTGGCGATTCGTGTCGATCGAGCTCGCGAATTGGTACATGTCGACGAGAGCGAGATCACCGAATCGGCCGCCGTGCTGCCATCGGCGCAGTTCGTTACGCATGTGGCTCGCGTCGGCGACAAGTTCATTCATGTCATTGATCCAACGCGACTTTGCGCCTTGGCGGATTCCACGGAATAGTCATGTCACAGGTCGTCTGGTCTGATCCTCACATCGCGCGAATCGTGCAGCAGGTTTGCACTCGGACCGGGTTGTTTTTCCGGGACTCCCAGCAGGAGACGGTCGAACTCGGGATTCGCCAAGCGATGCAGCGGGCGAAACAGACCAGCGTTGCGGAGTACAGCCACCAGATCGAGCATGATGCGCGGGCGTGCGACGACTTGCTGATGGAATTAACGGTCGGAGAGACATACTTCTTTCGCGATACCGGCCAAATGGAATTCATTCGCCGAAATATTGTGCCGGAGATCAGTGCTCGTCGCGGCCTGACTCACGCGATTCGCATCTGGAGCGCTGGCTGCGCGACGGGCGAAGAACCCTATTCACTGGCGATGCTCTGTTCCGAAGAAGGACTTGCCGATCGGACTCACATCCTGGCAACGGACATCTCGCGGCGTTCGTTGGAGCGAGCTCACAAGGCGCATTACGGCGAATGGTCGCTGCGTGGCGACGGGGCCAGCGTGGCGCGAAAGCATCTGCGGCGCGAAGGGGACCGATATCACGTTGCTCCGGCGATTCGTTCGCGAGTCCAGTTCGAGTACTTGAACCTCGCGCTGGACGTGTACCCTTCTAGCGTGACCGGAACGCGCGACTTGGATTTGATCCTCTGCCGCAACGTGCTGATCTATTTCGATCGGGACACCATCGCTTCGGTGGCGCGGCGATTCTATGAGTCACTGGCTCCCGGTGGCTGGGTCGTGACGGCGGCGGGCGATCCGTCGTTGGACGATCACGCTCCGTTTGAGACGACGATTACCGACTCTGGGTTGTTCTATCGCCGGGGAAAAACCGTCGCGAAGTTGTCCGCGACGGTTCAATCGTTTGCATCATCGTCGAACAACCAGTCGAACGACCAGTCGAACAACCAGTCGTCCTTCGACAATCCGTACATCAACAGCAACGCGAACTCACCAGCATCCGTCGAGAGTCAGCCCCTCGCACCCGTGGCTCAGCCGGTCACCGTCGCGCCGGCACCTTCTCGCGACACTCTGGCAACGGCCCAGCAGGCCCTGAATATCGGCGAGTACAAACTCGCGGCAGAGATTGCCGCGCGACTGCCGGACACAGCCGACTCGGTAGCGGTCCGCGTTCAAGCGCTGGCCAACTTCGATCTGCGTCATGCCGAGCAAGTTTGCGAGACAGCAGCGAAACGTCATGCGCTCTCGGCTCACCTGCAATATCTGCACGCGGTGCTGCTGCTCGATTTGAACCGCGAGCAAGAGGCGGTCGAAGCCGCGCGGCGCGCGGTTTATCTGGACAACTCACTGGCGATCGCGCACTTCACGTTGGGTTCGGTAATGCGCCGATTGGGCGATTTCGACGGAGCCCGCCGTTCGTTCCGCAATGCACGCGATCTGTGTGACGCTCGACCAGCCGATGAGGTCGTTCGTTTTTCTGACGCCGAGCACGCGGGCACTTTGGCTCGCGCCGCGCAATTGCAACTGGAAGGTCTGAACTGATGAGCCAACCGACTCCGAAGAAAGCAACGTTCAATTGGGATGCGGCGCAAGCCAGACGCGCTCGCTCGGCAGTCGCCTTTGCTGACGTCGAAAACCTTTCGCCCGAGCAAGCCCAAGCGATCATGGAACAACGTGCTCACAAGCTGGCCCGCACGCCGCCGCAGGCACTGGATGCTGGCGCGTTGCTGGAACTGGTCACGTTTCGACTTGGCGGTGAACGGTTCGCAATCGAAGCTCGTTTCGTCCGGGAGATGATTCATCTGGAACACATCACGCCGGTGCCTGACGCGCCCGAGTTTTTGCTTGGTACGACGAATCTGCGAGGTCAAGTACTGGCATTGTTCGACGTGCGTGGATTTTTCGGGGCTTCGCGAACCGGTGCGGACGCTGCTTCTGCCGCGTTAGTCCTGGGTGAGAGCCGCATCGAGTTCGCATTGATCGCCGATCAGGTCGAGGAAGTCGCAACATTTCAAACAACCGATTTCTTCGACGCAATCGGTGCAATTTCTGCCATCGGCAGAGATTGGGTGAGGGGCACGTCCAAACACGCATGTATACTGTTAGATGCCAAAGTGTTGCTTAATGATCCGCGACTGTTCGTGGATGAGGCATGAAGACTGGTTTAAAACCGTAGTGGGCACAGAGCAATGTCAGCAGAGAAGAAGATGTCCATAGAGAAGAAGCTCATGTTCGGATTTGGGCTATCTCTGTTGCTGTTCATCGTGATTGGGACGATTTCGCTTCGCAATTCCCTCAAGCTCGTGGAATCTGCGGACATGGTAAGCCATACGCATCTGGTAATGAGGGAACTCGACCGCCTGTTCTCAAAAATACAGGACGTTGAAATTTCGCAGCGGAATTTTTTGCTGACCAGCAACAAGACTTACGTCGAGTCTTACCAGAAAGCCCTGGAGACGATTGCAACTCACACTCAAACGGTGCGAATACTGACATCGGACAATCCAACCCATACTCGGCGCATCGACGGCAAGCTTTCGACGCTGATCGCTGAACGGCTGGCGTTACTCAAGAATGGGATCGACTTTCAAACGGCGGGCGAGCCTGAAAAGGCATTGGAGATTGTCAATTCGGGTCGTGGGCAGAAGGTAATGGACGAGATCCGTGCGCTCTTGGCCGAGATGCAGGGCGATGAGAATTTGCTACTCGGTGAGCGAGATAAGGCCGCAAAGGCGTCCGCCCAAATGACGTACCTCGTGATCCTCATCGGATCGTTGGCAGCAACGCTGGTGATGTCGCTCGTGGGATTCTTCATTAGCCGAGACGTGACTCGCACCCTTACCGACCTCGCGGCCGCCGTAGCCGAACGGACTGCGGCGGAAGTCCAACGCACTCGTCTGTTCGAGACCATCCGCAACGCAGTCAATCGCCTCGCCACCTCCTGCCACGAGATTCTGGCAACGACGACTCAACAAACAGCCGGAGCCGAGCATCAAGCCGCCGCCGTGGCCGAGACAGTCATCACCGTCGATGAATTGGCTCAGACCTCCGTCCAAGCCAACGAGCGGGCACGCAGTGTCGCCGACGCCGCTCGCCGAGCGGACGAAGTCAGCGCTTCTGGTCGCAAGGCGATCGATGAGTCGATCATCGCGATGGGGGACGTCAAATCGCAAGTTGAGTCGATCGCCGAAAACATGCTCTCGCTGGCCGAGCGCGCTCAAGCCATCAGCGAAATCACGCTGACGGTCAACGACATCGCCGAGCAAACCAACGTGCTGGCCCTGAATGCCGCCGTCGAAGCCGCGCGAGCCGGTGAACATGGCCGAGGCTTCGCCGTCGTCGCCAGCGAAGTGAAATCACTCGCCGAAGAATCCAAGAAAGCGACCGCCCAAGTCCGACGAATCCTCGGCGAGATCCAACAAGCCACGAACAGCGCGGTGATGTCCACCGAACACGGCACACGAGCCGTCAGTTCTGCCGCCGACATCGTCGGCAAAGCGGGGGAGACGATCAAAGAGCTGAGCAGCACGATCGCCGACGCCGCCCGTGCCGCCGGTCAAATCTCCGCCTCCGCCGGCCAACAAGCCGCTGCCACCACGCAACTCCGCGAAGGGATGAAGAGCATTGAAAGAGTCACCCGCGAAAACGTCCTCGCGATTCAGCAAATCCAACTCGCCGCGCAGAATCTCACCGCGCTGAGCAACGACCTAGCCTCGCTGACATCCGGGTAGCTAGTTCAGAATCAGGGATCATGGAACAAATCATGGAAAAGCAGGAACTCGCCCGGCGACTAATGGTGGCTTTCCTCGAAGAGCTGCACGAACACGTCGGCGCGATGAACCGTCACCTGCTGGCCTTGGAAAAGAATCCGCCGCCGGGACAACGGCAAGCGTTGTTGAAGGAACTGTTTCGCTCGGCGCACACGCTGAAAGGAGCGGCGAACGCCAACAGCATTCGGCCGATTGAACAATTTTGTCACCGCCTGGAAGATATTCTCGTCGCCGTTCGCGACGGCCAGCGAACCTTCACCGATGACCTCTTCGCGATCTGCTTTCAAGCCGCCGACGCGCTGGAGGACGCGGGTTCGCGTTTGCGGAAAGATGTTGATTTGGTGGAATCGCCGCTGGTCCAACTGCTGCCGCTGATCGAACGCTCGGCCGCTGGTGAAACCGTGTTGCTCGCCAAGCCAACGAGAGCACAGGAGGACGTGGCGGGCGAGGCTCCCGCCGAGCCTCTGGTTGCAGATCGCCATGGCTTGGCGGAGGCCTCGCCCTCCCAAGCAGCATCCACGCATTTGTCGGAAACGAATTCCGAAAGAACGATTGCCAGCGTGCGAGTCTCCGCCGAGAAGCTCGACATGTTGTTGGCCCAAACGGGCGAACTGCTTGTCGCGAGGCGCCGCATCGAATCGCGGCTGTCAGAGATTCAAGACCTGCGTGACTGGACCTCCGAGTGGTCGGCCGCCTGGCGGATGGTCGAAAAGCCGATCTGCAAACTCACCGAGCCTTCAGGCACCGAAAGCCGCTCCGGAACGGTACGGCGAACCTCACTGCCTCGCCGAGCCGCCGCTGTCTTACAACAAACGGGCGATCGGATTCGGCAACTCGAAAAACGTTTCGAGCATCTCGCCACTGTGCTGCGTGACGACGGACGGCTGCTGGCTCAGACGTGCGACTCGCTCGACAATGAGGTCAATCGCGTCCGCATGTTGCCGTTCGCCGAAGCGTGTGCCGGTCTCGAACGGGTCGTGCGTGATGTCGCTCACACAACCGGCAAGCAGGTGAAGTTGGTCATTGAAGGGGCGGATGTCGAAGTCGATCGCTCGGTGTTGGAAGAGGTGAAGGGTCCGCTGCTGCACCTCGTTCGCAACGCGGTCGATCACGGCGTTGAGACGTCCGAAGACCGCCGGGCGTCGGGCAAACCGCCTGTCGCCACGGTTATGGTCTCGGCCGCGATTCGCGGGGCAATGATTGAAGTCGTCATCTCCGAGGATGGCCGCGGCTTCGACACGCACCGCATTCGCGAGATCGCCACCCAACGCGGCTTGTCGATCCCGCAAGAAGAATGTGACCTCGTTCGTCTGGTCTTTCAAGCCGGCTTCTCGACCGCTCGCAATGTCACTGACATTTCCGGTCGAGGGGTCGGACTGGATGTCGTGCTAAGCAAAATCGAAGCACTGCACGGCACGGTGGATGTTGACTTCACTCCTGGGCAAGGTTCGCGCTTCACGCTGAACGTGCCGCTCACGCTGACGATGATCCGCGCCGTGCTGGTCCGAGTCGGCGAGCATACGTACGTCGTCCCCACCACCAGCGTGCGGAAGATCCTGAGGTTCGACACGTCCAACGTGGCGTCAGTCGGTGGCCGAAGTTGCCTGCTCAATGATGAAACGCCCATCCCGATCAGCTTCCTGTCGGAGTTCGTTCACCGCGGGACAACGGCGCAGTTCACAGGCCGCAAACAATTGGGCATCGAACTGAATTCCGCCAGCAGCCGAGTCGTCTTCGTCGTGGATGAAATCATCGCCGAGCAAGACGTCGTCGTAAAAAGCCTAGGACAGCGCATTCGACGAGTCCGGCACGTCTCGGGAGCGACGTTGCTGCCATCGGGCCGAGTCGCCTTGCTGTTGAATACTTCCAACTTGATCCGTTCAGCGTTGGGCCAGAACTCAACCATCGTCGCGATGCCGAAGTCGGATGCGGAATCCGTGCGTGTGCGACGTCTGCTGGTCGTCGAGGATTCGCTGACAACTCGCACATTGATGAAAAGTATTCTCGAAACCGCAGGCTACGAAGTCATCACCGCAGCCGACGGCCAGCAAGCCTGGGAGATGCTCGCTAAAGAGTCGTTCGATCTCGTCGTCAGCGACGTCGACATGCCCCGCATGGACGGCTTCGCGTTGACCGAGACGATTCGCGGCGCGAGACAATTCGCCCAACTGCCGGTCATCCTGGTGACGGCTCGACACTCCGACGAAGACAAAGCGCGCGGCGTCGGAGCGGGCGCGAATGGTTATGTAATCAAAAGTGCGTTTGACCAGCGAGTGCTGTTGGAGACGATCGGTCAGTTGTTATAAAAGAACGATCACCGCAAGGAGAGGCTATGATTCGAGTGCTGATCACCGACGATTCCGCGACCTCGCGGGAGCTGTTGTCGCACATCCTGAGCAGTGCGTCCGACATTCAAGTCGTCGGCGAAGCGGTCAACGGTGCGGAGGCCGTGCGTTTGGCGAGTTCACTCCGGCCGAGCATCATCCTGATGGACATCCACATGCCCGTGATGGATGGCCTAGCCGCGACGCAAGAAATCATGATGCAAACGCCGACGCCGATCGTGCTGGTCTCCGCCAGCACGATGGTCCACGAGACTGAGACCGCGATGCAGGCACTGCGAGCGGGAGCACTCACGCTGTTGCTGAAGCCCGCCGGCCCCGCCGCTTCCAACCACGATCAATCGAGCCAACAACTGATCAACACGGTCCGAGCAATGTCCGACGTCAAGGTAGTGCGCCATCATCGTTCACACTCGACCCCCGCCCGCTCACCGCTCCCAAAGAGTCCCGCAAGTCGCTCGCCCTTTAGCATCTGCGCGGCGGCGACATCCACCGGCGGTCCGCCGGCATTGCAGAAAATCTTCAGCGAACTCCCCGCCGATTTCCCTGTGCCAGTCGTCGTCGTGCAACACATCGCGACCGGTTTCACCGAAGGCTTGGCCAAATGGCTGGACACCAGCGTCCCGTTGACCGTGAAGGTCGCCGAAATGGGCGAACGTCTGCGACCCGGCACGATCTATTTGGCCCGCGAGGATTACCACTTGGGTGTCGCTCGCGACGGCACGGCACTGCTCGCCAAAGCCGCAGCAATCGAAGGCTTCCGTCCCGCCGCGACGTACCTGTTTCGCTCGGTCGCCGAAGTGTACGGCAACCGCACGCTTGCCGTCATCTTGACCGGCATGGGCCGCGACGGTGTCGAGGGGCTCCGCGATGTTCGCCACGCCGGTGGCACCATCTTCGCGCAAGACGAAGCCTCCTGCGTCGTCTACGGCATGCCTGGAGCCGCCGTCGCTGAGGAACTCACGGACCAAATCCTGCCGCTCAACCGCCTGGCAAAAGGAATCCTCTCGCTAGTGACGGGCATAGCGTCGAAGTAAGACGTTTCCAATAATGAACTTTTCAGCAAAGATTTCGCGATCTCGATAGTCTAACGTGATGAGTGACAAATCATAACTGGCGAGAGATGGCGACTCGGTCTGAGTATTGTGGTTATTTTAAAAATTAAAAATACCATCCGATCGAATTCCCAACAGTCGAGGAAGCGAGGAATTTTTGGCTTCACGCGACGAGGAACTGGTGACTTGCTACCTGACCAGAGGGAGCCGAGAGGCGCTTGAAGAACTCGTGAGCCGGAATATTGGCAGAGTACGAGGGTTGATTTATTCGATGGTTATTGATCATGCGACCGCAGATGATCTTACGCAGGAGGTGTTCTTCAAGGCGATCCGATCGCTGAAAGACTTTGATCGGCGAGCCGAGTTTTCGACCTGGTTGTACCGAATCGCGATGACCACGACACATACCCACCTCGGCCGGCGTGCCAAGTCGCCCGTCGTGTTCCAGAGTGAATTGCCGGAGCCGGAGTCCGGTGGCGCGACGCCCGACCAGGCAGTGCTGCACTTTGAGTTGAAGCATGAAATCGAATCGGCCCTGACGTCGCTGTCGCCAAAGCTGCGTGCTGCGATTGTATTGACCAGCATCCAAGGCAAAAGCGCAGATCAGGCAGCACAGATCGAGGGCTGTTCAACCGCGACCATGTACGGACGAGTCCATGAAGCCCGCAAGCAACTAAAAAAACTACTGGCAGGGCACTTAGAAAATGAATAACTCGCTTCCAGACGACCCGCTTGATCGACTGCTCAGTCAATGGGCAGAAAATCAATCACCAAACGCGAGCGATTTGGCTCGAATATCGAGCAAGATTATCCAGTCGCTTGATCAGCATCCGAATCGGACCGAACAGCCACTCATCTTGGCAAACAGTGACTCACGATGGCCAGCAGTGGCGTGGTTCGCACTCGGTGCGGCCGCAGTCGCGTTGCTGGCTTTGGGTTACAACTGGCTTGCACCGTCCGTTGAAGGTCCGTCGAAGATCGCGAAGCAGACAACGTTGCCTCCCGCTTTCAGTTGGTTGCGAGATGATCAACTGCGAAACAAGGCCCTTGTTTTGAACGAGCTGGAATCGCTCTTTGATCACAAATTAAATTGGTTCACCGATTCGGCTGACAAAGTCCAAGTCGGTATTGAAGGTCGATCGTCACGAAGCGACGCAAAGGCCATTTTGCCGCATGCAATCGCGGTGCGAGTGGTGGTCGAACGTCGACCCGTGGGGCGTTCGGACTGGACCATCGCGTGGACGATTGATGTTGTCGCCAAAAATGAAGAAGTCGTTCGTCTCAACAGCGATTCTGCGGACGATGCGAAATTCGCAATGTGGGCCTATGTGTTGCCCGATGGCGAGATCGTCTTGGACACCGACTTAGACTATGGCGATGGGGCTCTCAAATCGCACACCAGTGAAGTGCAATTGAACCGCGAGCCGCGCGAAGTGTTCATGTGTGTGGCAAACGGATTTGAGTATCGTGAGTTTCAGGCCGCCGCCGTGCTCGTAAACACAGCCGGTTAACTAAACCATGAATCACAACGGTGGAATCGATGATTTATTTTATGTCTTACTTGCCGCTTGCAGTACGAATGGTGCTCGCGTTGATACTCGCACTGAGTCCGATCCTTGGTGCTGAGTCGCTGCGCGCCGAGGATCCGAGTGTTGTGATCAAGGCGCAAGATGAATGGGCCAACGTATTCGGAGAAACCGACGCAAAAATGCGTTTTGATGTAACGTCCACGGCGGCTCTCGCTGCGGTTGTGCTCTGGTCGTATTCAGCCAACGGGCGGACAATTGCGAATGGTGAATCGATGGCAAACGTCGAGCCTGGGCAGTCGACCGAAGTTGTTGTTCCGTTGCAATTCCCGGCTGTTAAGGACGCCGTGATTTTTACAACGAAATTGTCCCTGTCGGTCAGCGAACGAAACGTTGCACCGCCCCTGGCCTCGATCACAAAGCCAATTTGGATCTTCCCACGAGACCCGTTCCTAGATCGTTCTCATTGGTTGCAGCAATTAGAGATCACGCTCTTCGACCCAGTTGGCGATACGGCCAAGGTCTTTACTGACGCATCCATTCCCTTTATGCAAACACGAAACCTTGCGACGTTATCCGAACTCAATCACGGACTGCTGGTCGTCGGCGAAGGTGTGTCGTTGACAAAAAATCGATCGCTGTCTGCCGCGCTCTACAGCGCGGCGGCCCGAGGCTTGCCAGTCCTGTGCTTGGCACCAAGCGATGGAGTATTCGCGGTTCCCGGTGCAGATGTCGAAGCCAGCATCCCGCAATTCGTGACGTTTCGCCGTGGCGATGTCATCAGTGAATTGGATAAGCGGCTGGATGCTAAGCAGTGGTTGCCAGGTCGAGAGCCGGTAACGAGCGGTCTTCGATACCACATTGACCGCAACCGTATGGTGCTTGAAGTATCCGATTCTGCAAAAGATTGGCCGTGGTTGGAAACGAAATACAACGACCCTGGAGTTCTTGTTATCTGTGGGTTCGGCATCATCAAACATTGGCATGACGGCCCGACCCCGCGATTTCTACTGACTCGAATTCTGGAACACTTGACCAATGAACCGAACGACCTTTCACATCCCAACCACTAGTGTTTTGTCTACTCTAACTGGACAGCGCCAAGTAAGTGAGCGGCAAGGCGCTAGCCGCCGGTAAATCACGGTGGAACCGGCGGCTAGCGCCTTGCCGCTCACGATTGAAAAAAACACGGCAAATTACGATGTTTTATCCGTTAGTTGGCGCTGTCCAACTAAACCCTAAATTAATCTTAGACAAAGCACTAGGCACAGAAAAATGAGATTCAAAATGCACCTTCGCTGGCTCGCAGTCCTAACCATGTTGCTGTGTCCGATAGCTCACGCGGACGATGAACCAATCGAGAACAAACAGGCAGCCAATGTAAATCCCATCGCCATCTTTGCGTTTCAGGAACGAGGTGACGAAGTCAAGGGCATGGGTAGTAAAGTGACAGACCTCATGTTCGCTAACCTTGTGGCTAATCCCGATATTTTCTTGGTCGATCGAGAAGATATTAAGAAATTGATCGAAGAGCAGGAACTGAACCTGTCCGGGATCATAAATCCGGCTCAAGCAACACAGGTGGGACAGTTGACCGGTGCAAAGATTCTCGTGACCGGCTCAGTAATGTTAGTCGGTGAGAAACTATATGTAGTCGCCAAGATCATCGGGACGGAAACCAGTCGTGTTGTGGGTGAGTCAGTCAAAGGTAACGTCGATGATGATCTCGATGGACTCATTGAAAAACTGTCCGCAAGTGTCGCCAGCGCGATTGATCAGCGAGCCGATGACTTGGTCGCAAAACCGATTTCTAAAGTCGACCGTTTGGCTGAGCTAAAGAAGAAATTGGATGGTGGCGCGCGACCGACAGTATCGATCGCAATTCCCGAGCGTCATCTGGGACAAATTTCTGCTGATCCCGCTGCGGAAACTGAGATGGCCCTATTTTGCACAGAGCTGGGCTTCAAAGTACTTGACTCGAAAGCGAACAAGGCAGATGCGGACATCCTGATTGTTGGTGAGGGATTCAGTGAATTTGTCTCACGGCATGGTGCGCTCACATCGGTGAAAGCTCGGGTGGAAGTAAAAGCAATTGATCGCAAGACAGGCCAGTTGCTTGCCATCGATCGGCAAACCACGATCGCAGTCGACTTGGCCGAACAGATCGCTGCCAAAACTGCGCTGCAAGAGTCAGCCGCCATGATCGCCCAGCGACTACTGCCAACTCTTGCCAAGCCGAACAAGGCTAAGGCTAAGAAGTCGGAATAGTTTTTGTAGATTGCGGGCGGCATTGTCGCCGAACACTGCTCTATTCTCTATTCAAAAATTCATGAGTGTCCACACAATGTTGAAACTCGAACGCTTCAGTATCCTACTTTTCACCATCACGATTGTCTTACTGTCCACGGCACGGTCCGCTGAAGCTGTGACTCGGATTGCGCTTGTCAGTAGCGATGAAGGGGTTGCAATCGAAAACGTGTTGCTGCTCGCGGAGGTGCAACTCTCCAAAAGTCCAGAGATCCATTTGTTGGAGCGAAAGCAAATTCGTGAAGTTTTACTTGAACAGAAGTTGACGATGGCTGGCCTCGTCGATCCAGAACAAGTGATTCAAGTTAGCAAATTATTGAGCGTCGATTTGTTTGCAGTCGTGGAGGCTGAGCAGGACAAAAAAGTTGCCATGGGTTTGGTGGTGTTTGACAGTCGTTCGGGTGTTCGCTTGTGGGACGCGGCCTTGATCAGCAACGGACTGGACGAATCCGTTGCCACAATTGAACAAAGCGTTCGCGGCGCGGTCGCTAAATTTCAATCGCCCGCCGATCAGTTGCGGACTGTCGGCGTGTTGACCGTCCGCAATGCCGATTTGCCGCTGTCATTCGATTCCACCGTGCAAGCGATGGCTCGGTTGTTGGAGCGCGAGCTTGTTCAGTCTCCTGGTGTGGCAATCGTAGAACGCGAACGATTGCGACACGTACTCGCGGAGCGTCGGCTCCCGAGCGAAGAGCCGTTGCCGCCGTTGCTCGCTTCGATGCAACTGGTAGAGCTGGAATTCGGTCGTGCTGTCGGCGGCGGAGAGGAGTTTCGAGCCACTTCAAGAATTACTGACAGCGCAGGTAAGACGCTCGCCAGTCCTTCGTTCTCTGCTGGCGACCCACTGGCGGTGATCACCGGTCTGTTGCCACAGTTGTTGAAAGCGATGAACATCAAGCCGGAGGCAGTGAAACTGGATCGCATCCAAGAAGCCAAGCGATTTGATTTCGAGTCGTCGTTGTCAGCTAACCACAAGCAATACGAGCAAGCACTCTGGGCGGCTGAAGCGGCACTCGCGTTAGACCCCAGCCAAACTCATCGGTATGGCACGCTCATCATGCGGTCTTCGGAAGCGGCGATTGAACTCGTCGACGCCGGTCAACAACAACGTGCCACGGCAGTAAAAGTTCCTGTTGATTTATCCGACCTGCAGCGATCCATTGGCATCGCTCGCCGCGGCTTGGACGTGCTAGACGATCTGCTGCACAAGAAAATGGCCAATCCAGAATGGCCCAAAAGTTTCTTCGACTCGGGTTTCAACTACTACTTTTCCTATATGCCAAAAATCACGGCATTGACCGAGCGTGAGACTCCTGGTGCTCACGAACTGGTACATGACTTCGTGCGCGAATACCAGCGTGTAGTTGTGGACGAACTTGGCGACAACTTGCATCAAACGGCGGTTTCTGGGCGCGGGATTCGCGAATACACAAGCTGGCTCTCCTCGATCGCATTGCTCAACGTGCTGATGAACTTTCCACCCGTGTGTGACGATTGGTCGGAACTGACGGAGAAATTGGTCACACGATGGGCCGAGGTAGCGGATAAGCATCATCCTGTCCAGAACGCGGAGTTAATGAGGTCGTGCGATTATGTCTTGATGTCAGTCCGTTGGATGCATCGCCGTTCGCTCACCGAAATTGATCGCGAGCGATTGCGGCGGACGTTTGTTTCACTTGCATCTCGTCACGATCCCGTATTAAGTCTGAACGGACGATTATTGACGTTGACGCTTGATGTTGATGCAAAATCGATTCCGGCGCAGCAAGTTCGCCGAGATGTTCAAATTTTGGTGCAACAGATTGTACCTTTTGTATTGGCCGATACTCCTGCTCAAACGCCTGAGACCCGGAACTGCTGGATTGCCCAGGTGCTCGCCGCCCATCAGTTGCTGCCTGTCGCCGAGCGCAACGAAGAAAACTTGCGATTTCACGAGACGATTGCCGCGCATAATCTCGACTCACCCAGGCTCGTTGCCGAAATCGCTGGATTCTATGAAAGTGGAAAACAGCCTGATCGTAAGTTGCAATTGATTACCGATGAAATTGCGCTGTTGGAAAGGAAACCAGCCAACTTGGATGAACCGGAGCGCCTCAAGCAGCTTGCCTTTTGGAGCGAGCAGAGGCATCAATTGCGGTCGTCACTTGGCATTGCCGACGAGATCGTTAAGCCCTGGAAGTCTATTCGCACGCTGATTGACGTGCATGGTTCGCAGCCTAACTCGCGAAGCGTTAATCGTCCGGTTGTCGATGGACGTTCGGTCTACACACTGGTTGGCGAATCGGAACGTGAAGCAAAGCGAGTTTCTTTCACGCTGCATCGCTTCAGTCTCGACGCCGACCAGCACGAAGTGCTCGGAACGTTAACGCTAGATAATCTCGCGTCGGGAGCGTTTGGCCAATCGCGACTGGAAGATGGCGACATCGATATGTACACGACGATGGAACGCTCAACAACAGAAGGCAGCTATTTCTTGCGCAGCGCGTGTGTTGCTGGTCAGCGATATTATGCGGCGACGATGGGAAAAGGACTGGTGGCATTTCCAATGGCGGGTGGCCCCATCCAAACGATTGATGAAAGCAGTGGGCTGCCCTCGAATTTCGTGCAAGCGGTGACCTGCTATGAAGACACGCTCTACGCTTGGCTCGGTCAACCGGCGAAATCTGCATACCTCATTCGGATGAAGCTCGACGGATCTGACATCCAGGTCATAACCTCCAGTCGTCGCACGGTCCAGAAAACGCCGCTGGACAACGTTTACCCGGTGTTGTGCGATTTCATGACCGTCGATGCGACTCGCAATCGCATTGTCTTTCGCCTCACTAATGATGGCAGCACGGACAGTCTCGGGCTATGGGCACTGGACTTGTCCACAAATGAATTGCAACAGTTGAAACGCACGCATTTGATTTTGGGGGGACTTCCTCCGCAACAGATTAAAGGCTGGCAGATTCTTATTCAGGACCGAGGTGTATTGCAAGTCTTTGATCTCAGTACTAACGAGTATCGTCCCCTCACGGAACCACAGTCGTTAGTTGGCGATGGGCGGCCGAGCGGACAAAGCGTCGGTGATGGCTTATTTGCTGCGTACCAGCCAAATACAATGATGTTACCCATCGCACAATTGAACGACGATCTCTGGTTCGGCATTCCTTTTGGTCGCTTGCGATTGGAATCAAAGCAATTCGAGCACTTTGTCAAACTTCGCGATACACCATCTTTTCAACCCGGTGTCTTCGCAGCTCAGATCAGCGAGCACGAGTTACTACTCGCCGATCCATCCGCAATCTGGTTGCTGCAGCTAGTGCTTTGACTACCCTATGTAAGCCGCAACGCGTAAGCGTGCGGGCAGAGTTGCTGAGCGCGGCCGCTCCACGACCGAATGCCGAACGACACCGAATCCAACGCGCAGCGTTCAATCATCAATCGGACGCGACCATCCCGTCGGCCCGCAGGCTTACGCCAGGCGGCTTACGATCGACCGAAAAATAATGTACTTACCGCCACATGATCGCTTCATTCGGGTCCGGTTCGGGTGTTCGCTCGGCGATCGCCGCGCCTTCACGCCACGGAACCTCTTCGCAAAGTGCCGCCGCGATCGCTGCCTCGCGCAGTGCCGGATCGTCGGTGGTTGGCTTAGCGAAGCACGTCTGTGAGACGGTAATCAGCTTGTCAAGATGTCCACTGTGTCCATACTTCTCACCAAACCACGTTAGGCAATCGGCTTGAATGGTATCGAAATATTCTGGAGTGCGCTGGGCGGGGTTATCGCCCGCATATCGCGCCAGAATATTCTCACGCTGGCTTACGATTCGTTGTTGTATTTTTTTGCGAATCGTCCACTCGTAATGACACGGGTTCAACACTTCGTCCCAATGCCGTGAGACAAAGTTTGCAAAATACTCTGGTTGAACGTGAGCTTGCAACTGAAACTGTTCGCCATCAAAGACCACCATGGGTGGTTGTACTCGTCCACGAATGGCAACTGGCTCGGTAACATTGAGGTAAAACTTCAAACCAGAGTAATTCGCTGCCATATCAGCGTTGGAATATATTCCAGTCGGCACTCCGCCCACGAGCCAGTTCTCAGAAATTGGCCCGTATTTTCCGACGCCGACTGCGGTTACTACTGCGTCTTGCTGCGTTTTTCCGGCCATTCGTGCGCAGTGATAGTACGTGTAGTAAATGCTTCCCATGCCAACGAAATGGCTGACTTTGTCGATTCCGATGTAGTGTCCATGCACTTTAATCGTCGAGCAGCGAAGGAAGTTCATACGATTCCATGTTCGCGGGTCAGGCCAGAACGGCAATGCTCCATAAGTACTGGTCCGGAGCGATGAATAGTGCGCCTGGGCTTGGTTGGCTTGTTCAGGCTTAGGGCTCGTGTAATGCAGCTTGTATTCTAACTCACCAACGACCGCCATCGAGCCGGGTAGCTCGCGTCGGACTCGCTTCGTTAGCGCTGCCGTCGAACTCAATTTTGATTGACGCATCTGCCGCAATCCGGGTGGAAGACGTTTAGCATCGTCCAGCTCGCGATTGGTCTTGGTAACAGCTCGCTGCACCGCACCAAACAACAATCCATCCCAATAATCACATTGATCGACCAATTCTTGGCCAATCGGAATGTCGTATTGGTCGACCTCGTGCGCCTGCAGCATACCGACGCAGTCGCTCAGCGTACAAAGCGACGCGACCACAATGGCGCAGATAATGGTCGAGGTATGGGACATGAAACGTGAGGCCATGGGCGGCACGGGCAAGCAGGTTACGCACAAACTGCGGTGGTGTGCAACGCAATGTTTTTCGCGCCCACCGTACTGAGTTATCGACCTAATGTTCGACAAGATTTGGTGATCGCCAATCGAACGGTACGATCAGAAGATACGCGACAGCTTATCGAAAACGCGAAGAAATGGCGTACGTTGCTAGCAATTGAGATCACATTCAGGAACAGTCCCGAAATAACTTCCTGATTTCAATTGTAGCGGAATAGCGCAAGCTCGCCGGTTCCTCGATACCGGACGGCTCGCGCCGTTCCGCTAAAAGCGTATTTTGTTTCGGGACTGTTATTAAGTGACCAATTTCGTTAACAATCACCTCCATGAACCACACTTCACGTATTGACCCTAGTCTGTCCGACGATGAACTTCGGCGGCAGATCGAAGCAACCTGCGCGCAACTTGAAACAATGTTTGCCGAAGGTTTTTATTCGAAGATCACGGTGCATCGTCACTGGTCTCGCCATAACCCTGAAATCTCGGGCAAGATTGCACGCCCCAGCGCCTACCGCTGGTACCTTCGTCGCGAGCTATTCAAATTAGCACGACGTGGAGCCGAGATCACGGTCTCGCGTTCACGCAAACGTGTTGATTTGAATTCGGCGTCGCTGTTAACAATGATTGACGAAACAGATTTCGACTTGACGCAAAAAAAGGTATTTCTGTTTGGCCCTGAGCGGTCCGAACTATCGATTCAACGACTTGAGCATTACACAGGGACACGAGCGGAAGACTTTCAGCGTTATGTGTTGCTGACGAATTATCAAATGCATATGGATGCGTTTGCGTCAGCGTATCCCGACTGCGTTCGATCGAACCGTGGTTCCGTGCAGATGCCTGCTTTTCACAAAGTGGAAACCGAGAATCTCGGTATTAGCATTGTCAACATTGGAGTGGGTCCATCCAATGCGAAGAATCTGACGGATCACTTAGCGGTGCTGCGCCCGGACGCGATGCTGATGGTCGGACACTGCGCGGGCGTTCGCAATCACCAAGAAATCGGAGATTTTGTTTTGGCCTCTGGATATATGCGTGGCGACCATCTGCTTGACGCCGTATTGCCATTGTCAGTACCGATCACACCAAGCTTCCTCTTTAACCGCGCCCTGGCAAGAGTACTCGATGAGACGGGTCTGAGGTACCGCATGGGCACGGTCTATACGACGGGCGACCGCAATTGGGAATTGTCGCTGCGGCGGACGCTTGAAAATCTACGTGCAAGTCGCAGCATCGCCGTTGACATGGAATCGGCCACGGTTGCGGCTAACGGATTTCGCTATCGGATCCCTAATGCAACGTTGCTTTGTGTTTCCGACAAGCCGCTTCATGGACAGCCCAAGCTTCCGACTGAAGCCAAAATGTTCTACGACGACACCAAGCTGCAACACATTGCAATCGCAATCGCCGCTATCGGACTCATCAAGCAAGACTTTCCTGACGGGCTTCCCAACAGCGACATCCGAGCTTGGGAAGAACCTTTGCTAAGCGGCCCCGACCGACCAGCGGGCGAGCTTTGATGGCCTCACCAATGGAATCCACATGGTCACATTGTACGGCACTAAATCAGCCCTAGCGACGTCCGCCCGCCGTTAAGCGTCGTGCGGTAAATTAAAGTCGTAGTGGATCTTGTTAAAGATCCTTCCACTCGGGGATCTTAATCAAGATCCACTATCGCCCGGTTTTCGCTCCATCACAATCAAGAGTTCAAAGTACACGTTATGCACAGCGAAGATGATTTGCGAGTCCGGACCCTAGGAGAGTGCAGAATCGAATCGCCGCTGACGCCCGTTCTAGACTTTCGCCAGCACTCTGTCAATTATGTCGACGAAGCAGATCGGATTTTGCTGGACAATACCGTCTCGGCCGTGACCAAAAGCGCACTGGCGTTAGAGAAGTTGACGGGTTTGGAACCTGCCGGTGCCAGGCGACTAATTTACTTTGATCCCTCCAAAACACGCGCTGCGATTGTCACCTGCGGCGGCCTTTGTCCTGGGTTAAACAACGTAATTCGGTCGTTGGTGATGGAGCTAACCCGACGCTATGGCATTTCGCGCGTGTATGGATTTTGCAATGGCTACCAGGGCTTTATTGCAAAATTCAAGCGCCCTGTATTGGAGTTGACACCATCCACTGTTTCGGACATTAACGAACAAGGCGGCACGATCTTAGGCTCGTCGCGGGGAGAACAAAGCAAGGAAGAAATCGTTGATTGCTTGGACCGAATGGGAATTAATGTTTTGTTCGTTATCGGTGGCGATGGCACCATGCGCGGTGCAATGGGCGTTGTTGCCGAGATCACGAAACGCAATTTAAAAATTTCGGTCGTTGGAGTCCCCAAGACGATCGACAATGACATCATGTTTGTCGATCAAAGTTTCGGATTTCAAACTGCGTTCAGCGAAGCTGCTAAGGCGATTCGCGCCGCACATGTCGAAGCGTGCGGTGCGCCCGCAGGCGTGGGCCTCGTGAAATTGATGGGTCGTCACAGCGGGTTTATCGCATGTTATGCATCGCTGGCAATGAGCGACGCAAATTTTGTTTTAATTCCAGAAGTACCATTTCAATTAGATGGCGAAAATGGCTTGTTCGCGTGTCTTAAACGTCGTTTGGAACGCCGTGGGCACGCCGTCATCGTTGTCGCTGAAGGCGCTGGCCAGGATCTCATGCGAAGCAACGATGAGACCGATGCATCGGGAAACAAACGGTTGAGCGATATCGGTGTGTGGCTCAAGGATCGGATCACGGAGTACTTTAATAGCAACAAGTTGGAATTGAACTTAAAGTACATCGATCCCAGTTATGCGATTCGCAGCGTTCCCGCAAACCCCTACGACAGCGTTTTCTGTTCGCGACTGGCGCATAATGCGGTTCACGCTGCCATGTGTGGACGCACCGAGATGGTCGTCAGTAGGTGGCACACCCGATTCGTTCATGTACCCATGCTACTCGCGATCCAAGAGCGAAACTGTGTCGATCCCAATGGGGATTTGTGGATGACCGTGCTTGAATCCACTGGCCAGCCACCGCGATTCCAATAGCTCCCGTCAGTCGATCCAACGTTTGGTCAAATCACCATAGGCATCGATCCGGCGATCACGGAGAAACGGCCAATGAGTGCGTACATCGTCGCTGAATGACAAATCGCAATCGGCGATCAGGATTGCTTCGTCGTGATGGTTGGCTTCTACAACCAGCTCGCCATGCGGCGATGCGATGAATGATCCGCCCCAGAACTCAAGTTCATTCTCGATACCAACCCGATTGGGAGCGCCAAGCCAAATGCCGTTCGCAATGGCATGTGAACGCATCATCGTTTGCCAAGACTGATGTTGCCATTTTCCGTGCTCGGCCTTCTCAGCATGGATCCATCCGATCGCGGTGGGATAAAGCAAAATCTCCGCGCCGGCAAGTGTGAACAACCTCGCTGCTTCGGGATACCACTGGTCCCAGCAGATACCAATACCAAGTTTCGCGTATCGAGTTGGAATAACACGAAAACCAAGATCGCCTGGGGTAAAATAGAATTTTTCATAAAACAGTGGATCGTCGGGGATGTGCATTTTGCGATACATCCCAGCGATCTTGCCATCCGCGTCAATCACCGCGACGCTGTTGTGATAGAGTCCAGGTGCACGTCGCTCAAACAACGGAGCAACAATCACGATTTGGTGCCGTGCCGCCAGCAAAGACAACTGGTCAGTCGTCGGACCTGGGATAGACTCTGCTGAAGCGAAGATACGATGGTCTTCGCTTTGACAGGGGTAAGGCCCCGTAAACAGCTCTTGCAAGCAGACGATTTGCGCACCGTCGGCCGCTGCGGTCTCAATTTTCGAGATCGCTCGCACTACGTTGTTGTCTCGCGAATCATTACCTCGCATCTGGATTACTGCTAGTCGCACGCTTGTCATCGAAGAATTCGTTTTTAATCAATAGGGTGTGGTCGATGGATCATTCAAAACCGAAAATCATCTTCTTTACCGGGACCGATACCGACGTTGGCAAAACCTATGTCGCGGTGTTGGCCGTGAAAGAGCTACTCCATTTTGGACGATCGGTCGGCGTCTACAAGCCGGTTGCCAGCGGTTGTTCACGCGAGGGCGACACATTGGTCGCAAACGATGCCCTGCAACTTTGGGAAGCATCCGGTCGCACGGCGTCACTTTCGGCGATTTGTCCGCAGCGATTCCTGGCACCATTAGCACCTCCATCGGCAGCCAAGGCAGAAAATATCCGTGTCGATGAGTGCTTGCTGGTCAGCGGCATCGAGACGGTTTCAGTGGGGGTCGACGTCGTCGTCGTTGAGGGAGCAGGCGGGCTGATGTCTCCCGTATCGGAAAATATGCTGAATTGCGATTTGGCGAGGAAACTCAATGCCGGAGTGATAGTTGTCGCGGCCAATCGACTTGGCGCGATTCACCAAGTGTTGGCGACAGTCACCGCAGCCGCTGCATTGCGTTTGCCCGTATACGGAATCGTACTCAACCAAGTAACGGCACATGGCGATGCTTCACGGGTCGACAACGCGAGTCAAATTTCACGCTTCACCGACGTGCCGCTGCTAGGCGATATAACCTATGAAGCAACCTTCAGCGGAATTGATTGGAAGTCGTTTCTTGAGCGGACTAATCCTTAGAACAATCGGTTGTACCCATTGAGTGCTGCAACGCGATAGGCTTCCGCCATTGTCGGGTAATTAAACGTCGTTTCGATGAAATACTTAAGCGTGTTCTGTGGGCTTGGTTGGACCATGATTGCTTGTCCGATATGAATAATCTCTGACGCATTGGCACCAAAGCAATGCACACCCAGAATCTCCAGCGTTTCGCGATGGAATAGCAGCTTGAGCATGCCGACGGTCGAACCGGTGATCTGAGCGCGGGCAAGGCTTCGGAATTGGCTTTGGCCAACTTCGTACGGGATCTTGGCTGCCGTTAACTCGCGCTCATTTTTGCCTACGGAGCTGATTTCGGGACTGGTATAGATACCCGTCGGAATATCATTTTTACGAAGATTTTCAGTCGGTTCGCCAAGCACGTGCATGGAGGCGGAACGGCCCTGAGTGTAGGCAGCGCTCGCCAGCGACGGGTAGCCGATCACGTCACCGACAGCATAGATATTTGGTTTTGACGTCTGAAAATGTTCGTTGACAACCAAGTGACCGCGGTTGTTGGCTTCAATCCCAACGTTCTCCAATCCCAAGTTTTCGGTGTTACCTGATCGTCCGTTGGCCCACAGTAAAATGTCCGTTTTAAGTTTCTTGCCGCTTTTAAGCGTCAGAACAACGCCATCGTCGAGCCCTTCAATCTGCTCCATCTCTTCATTATGGCGGATGACAATGCCTTGGTCACGAAGATGATACGAAAGCGCATCAATGATTTCATCATCAAGGAATTCCAGCAACTTGTCACGAGTGTTCACCAGATTTACCTTGCAACCCAAGTTGCGAAACATCGATGCGTACTCGGTGCCAATGACTCCCGCACCGTAAACGGTGATCGCCGACGGCCTTTCCTTGACGTCCAGAATCGAGTCGCTATCGAAAATGCGTTCGTGGTTAAAATCAACGCCGTTGGGGCGAAATGGTCGTGTTCCTGGAGCCAGCACGAAATTGTTGGAAGTATAGTTTTGCCCGTTGACAGACACCGTGTGGTCATCAACAAGCTTAGCGATGCCCGTAAAAACCGGCACGTTATTTCGATCGTAAAACGATTGTCGCATGGAGACCTGGCGATTAATGATCGTTTGGGTCCCCTTGCGAAGCTGATCCATGGTTGGGCTGAAATGCAAACCCATCGCTTGAATCATCGGGTTGGTTAGAAACTTGACCGTATTGGTGATCGTGTATCGCAGCGCTTTGCTCGGGATCGTGCCACGGTGCGTGCACCCGCCGCCAATTTGCGAATAGCTCTCCGCGATCGCGACTCGGAGGCCCCCTTTGGTCGCCTGCATCGCCGCCCCCTCGCCGCCTGGACCAGAGCCGATTACAAACAGGTCAAATTCGTAGTTGTTGTCGATCATTGCGGTTGTTCGTCAGCGGTTAAAGATCGAGCGGGAAATCAGTGTCCGGTACTTCGCACAAAAGGTACCGGTCACTTTTGTCCCGCTCTGACACCTTGAAAGATACGGTTGTACGATGTTACTGTCTTGCGTCCAGTCCCACGTCACTTTTGCCAATGTTTCCGACAACTTTCGCCGCGCCACCGATTGGCTACAGAAGGCAGTCACCCGGTCCGTCGATCTAATCGTATTGCCGGAGTGCATGCTAACTGGCTACGGATATGAGAGTCGCGAAGAAGCGTTGGCTCAAGCGATGTCAGCTACTAATTCTGCATGGGAAGAATTGATTGCCATCTGCCGAGCCAGCGGAAATTTGCATGTCGTTATCGGATTCTTGGAACGTGAAGAAATCGAGGGCCAGACGCGATTATACAACGCTTCGGCGCTGCTTGGCCCCACCGGCTTGATCGCCACGTATCGTAAAATTCATTTACCACACTTGGGTGTCGATCGATTTGTCGATCGTGGAAATCGTCCGTACGCTGTTCACCAAGCTGGCGATGCCCGAGTCGGACTAGCGATCTGTTACGACTGTTCCTTCCCCGAACCGATGCGTGTGCTTGGCCTGGGAGGTGCAGACATCATTGCGTTGCCAACAAACTGGCCGATCGCAGCCAAACGTACAGCAGATATCGTTCCACCGGCTCGCAGCATGGAGAACCACCTGTTCTTTGCTGCAGCCAATCGTATCGGGACCGAGCGAGGATTTCAGTACTGCGGAAACAGTTCCATCTGTGGCCCTGATGGCGTTGAACTGGCAAGAGCGAGCGCCGACCAAGAGGAGATGCTTGTGGTCGAAGTTCAACTGAATCAAGCGAGGAACAAACGCATCGAAAGAACTCCGGGTGCACACGTTATCGATCGCTTCGCTGATCGTCGCCCGGAATTTTACTCGGATGTTAGTGACGTCGGGAAGAAACCTTAATCGTCAACTTTCAACGTAGTGAAACAAGCTCGTTGACAGGAAAAGCCAAGGCTGCGTAAACGCCTGTCGTACTACGACCGATTAGCAACGTTGTCGATTTACCAGGCAACTTGGAACGCAACGTATTTTGCAGCTTTACAGGATCGTGGTCAGTGCCACGGACTTTCACGACATCGACGGATAGTTCGAGCTTACCAACGACCTTGCGAAGCTGTTTGACGTCTGCAGGCCCCGTCCAGACGCATTCAAAGCACTGCGTCATCGATCGATTGTCAGGCAACGTGTCGGAAGTGAAGAAGCCACTTGCTTCGCCCAAACATGCCAATTCGCGATCGCTACCGAGCATGGCCGAAAGCCCCGCAGCGCGAACGGCGGGGTCGAAGTCGAACATGTAACTCAATGGCTGTGTTGTTGGCAACGTCTGATGGTCACGGCTACCGGTCGTTGCAGCGAACCGTTCATGCCGCCCGTCACGAAACAGTCGCACCGCCGAGCATCCGCCAGGAAAAAGTCCAGCGACTTCCATGCTCGCTCCGCAAAGTAGCGATTGCTCTCGAACGCTTCCTCCCAATGATATCCAGTGCCGATGGTTTTGGCTTGCATGGAGTGCGTCGATGCTTGCTGCCGGTGCGAGTTTGATGATCGCAGATTTGCTGGCGGCAATCATCGCCGATACAAAATCAAAACTCGGGGAATATCGATCGGGGGCAGTGGTCCGTTGTTCGTTTGGCCTACGATCTGGGTCGATGTGCAAGCCTATCCTCCTACTGGCAACTTGCTTGGGTGTGAAATAGGTTGTTACATCGGCACAGACAGCGACTGCGGCTTGCGCATCGATCGATCGCAAGTTTTCTGCCGCCATGCTGGTCACGCGTGGATCGGCGTCGACGGTAATGACGGGACCTCGCCGAGCGAACCCCATTGAATCGCCGCCAACTCCACCACACAGATCGATGACGATGCAGTCCGGAAACAGCGACGCCTTATAGTTTGCCACCACGCTATCGGTCGCCTGCTGAAGCGCTCGCGAATGGACCATCCAAACACCATCGCCAAATTTAGAAATGGCTTTTGATTGGAGACTAGCAATTTCAAGTATCGCGTTTGCGGTCCCTTCGCCGACCTGTTTGCGAAGTGCCAGCACGACAGCAGGCGTGATCGTTTTCTCCGCGAGCGTTCTAATCAGCTCCCGATACGACCTCATCAAAGTTTTTCTTCCGATTTTGTTTCGTCGCGTTTTCCAGATTCCGAAGAATCGGCATTCGAGCGATCACCGAGCGATGCTTTGGGACGCTCGCGGTAGCTGCGAAACATAAAAGCACAACCCGCAGCAAACAGAACAAACATCATTAACAAATGAGTCAACTTTGTGTCCATGATGAATCGCATACGGCTAATAATTTCGACTGCTAATACCGCGATTCCAACATAAGTTAGAATCCAGGCCCAGCGACGATGAGCGTCGACGAAAAGCGAAAATACTCCGAGAAAGAAAGGAACAAAGATAATACCTATCGATGTCGTGTCATAAAAACGACCATGCCCGCCACCACCTCCCATCAATCCGGAAATGATTCCGTTGGAGTCGGTCGCCACTCGAACAGAATCGAAAAACAAATAAACAGCAGCGATCGCCATCAAAATGCCGACCGCGAACAATCCCGTTCCTCCGTCTGTGCCTCCAGAACCTCTCACAGTCTTTCAAGCTCCTCAAGTTTTTCGCGACACGATACAGTGAAATAAAAGTAAAAGTATAGCCACGTCAAACTGTACCTGCTGTACGACGGACTTCCAAGTCCGTCGTTTGTAGTGGATCTTGTTAAAGATCCTCCTGCGGGTTCTTTAACAAGAACCACTACGCCAATTATTGATTTGACGTTGCAAAGTTCTAACCTGCCGGCCGCCTAAACGCATAATGCTAAATAAACTTTTGAATGGTTGCTTAGCCCCATTCTCTTGTCTACAACCATGCTGGCAGCGGTCCTTTGGCTTCGGCAGGGAAGAGGCGGCGGCGGTTAGCGGTGGCGTCGAAGCCTTGCCAGCCGAGCAGTCGCCAAGCGTCCGGTGTGGCGTGTAAAATTTGATTTTCTGCGAAATCTACTAGTGCCACCTCGGAACCAATCGTCACCCAGGTTCGCAGCATCTGCCCCGTCACAGCATCCCATTCACGCATCGTCGCGTCACTGCCGCCCGACACGATCCGCGAGCCGTCCGGCGGAGACCACGCCACGCTCATGACAGATTGAGAATGTCCTGCGAGCGTGAGCACGCATTTCCCACTCGCCGCGTCCCACACCTTGAGCGAATTGTCCAAACTTCCCGACACGATCCGCGAGCCGTCCTGAGACCACGCCACGCTACTGACAGATTGAGAATGTCCTTGCGGCAGCACGAGTTTGAATTCGCTTTGACTGAGCAGTATTGCGGCTTCTGAAGTCCAATTCTGTGGCAGGGTAGCCTCCTGGAGGTTGCACTGAATCACATCGCAATCATGCCAGTTGGCGGTTCCCGCTTTCACATTTTGCGCGTCGCAGTTACGCCACGTGCCACCACAGAGATCAGCATGTTCCCAGATCGAATCCGCAAGCACCGCGGTCTCAAAATCGGCCCGTCGAGCCGAGGCACGAGTGGCGTCCGCTTTGGTTAACAACACTCGAGAGATCTCGCTGCGATCAAGGCAAGTTCCGACCAGGGACGCACCCCGAAGATCCAGCAGCGGGCCATCTTTGCAGCCAATCTTCCATCCCTCCAGATCCAATCCCTGAAGCTGTGGATGAGTCGGGCTGGGGACAGGCCAATTATGATCGTGCGCAGTGAGCCACATTTTGAAGGCGGCTCGTCGAGCTTGTGTCGGTGCTGACGGATCCTCCAGCAGCTTGGTCCAGTTTGCAACGGCCTTGGATGTCTCAACCTGCTCACCTTCCGTTAGCATTTGGGCAGAAAAATCCAACGTCTCGTCAGACGGCATCGGCAGGTCCCAGGCGGGCAATCGATTTTCCTCTAGCGCCCTAATCAGATGCAACGCCAGGAAATATTCGTACAGCGACGTATGAGCGAAACGGAAGCCATCTTTCTCGCTGTCTGGTCGTAAACAAAATGTAGCCGCTCGGAAATCCTGATTCAGAACCTCTGCCGGCTTATCCTTGTATCGGTCCCGAACCTCTGGGTGACGATTAAGGAACCCATCCAGCCACTGAGAGACTTTGCTCCACGGCAGTTTTTTCTGATTCGTGCGGCAGAGGTGAGAGGCAAGTTCCTCCATCATCAGCAGTTTGTGCTCGGGCGTGAACTGATGTTTGTATTCATCACGCCGCAGCCACTTTTCAACGAACAGCCCATAGAGCGTGACCCCCAGAACAGTCCGACCTTCTTTCTTCATTTGTTCCAGTCGGGCCAACTCCGGTGCGATCAGCGACAGTAGAAAGGGACGTGTCGATAAATCGGTCAGGTTATGCACGGACTGAATGACTGCGATTGCGTCATCGACTCGATCCGGCCCCAGCATCATGCCCAGATAGGTTCTTACCTGCTGTTCGCAGAACGGCAGAATCACACAAGCGAGGTAGTCCTTAGTACGCACTCCTTCGCGGCCTTCCCCAGTGAACGCAGAACTGAGGGCTGTGACGGTTGGAAAGTAGTGAGACCGACAGGAGATGATCATTCGTCCTGGTCGCTTTTCCGGTGTTGGTTTCGGCGACCGAGGCGGCAGCACACTCCACAACTGGCGAATGAAACCGTCGCGTCGCTGTTGAGGCAGCGGGATGATGCGCTCATCCAGTCCGTCAAAGATGATCAGGGCACCGCGTTCCTGAACAGCGCGAATGACCATCTGCGGCGTCACCTCGCGACCTCCGGTACCTTTCCAGTGTCGACTGATCACTTCACGAAGTATGTCCTCTAGTCCCGGATCTCCTTCGAAATAATAGTCCTTGAGATCGATAAAGATCACGGCTGGAATAGTCGGGTTCTTCTGCCGTCGCTGGTCCATTTCTCGTGCCAGGAGCATCAGCGTGGTTGTTTTTCCGATGCCGACTTCACCCAATACGGCGCAGAACGGCGAGCCGTCTTCCGAAGACGCCCAGTCCGCCAGAAAGTCGACCGCGAGCGTTCGGTTCTGAGTGAGTAGGGCGACGTCCTTTTCCATTTGTGAAAAGCTCCCTGGTGCTGCATCCGGAGGAACAGCCTCTTGAGGAACGAGCGTATTCGCGATGATGTCACGAGCGAGTTCACCGATCATGTCATCCGCCTCAACTTCCAATGTTGAGTGAACTCGAAGCCGCTTGCCGGCTGGGATTGTCAGTTTTGGGACGGGACGCCTACCGCGAGTTGCAGTGACCTTTCGCTCAATTTCTGTCGCCAGTTGCCGAACAAAATCTTCGCCCATTTCGCCTCGGCATTGAGTGTAGAACCGTGGTGTTTCACCAGTGCGGGTTAAACGAAAGATCTGTTTTTCTTCCAGCCCCTTCATGTTCACACGATTGAAATCCAAGGTTGCTAGGCCCACGGGAATGACTGGCTTGATACCCTTGATGAAGGGCGGCAGTTCCTTTTCTGTGATGTAGCGACTCAGTAAAAAGTCGCGAGAGACGAACAGCAGTCCAAAGTCGCAATCAACCAAGGCGCTCTGGATTGCCTCATCCCAGTTTGCACCGACTTCGATATTCCGATCGGTCCAGACTTCGAAACGAAACGTCTTTGAAAGTCGCAGTTCCTTTTCCAGTGAAGCTCGCAACTTCGCAACGCTCTTGTCATCATGGTGAGCGTACGAAAGAAAGAAGCGGATCAGCGGCAGTTGGGTCTCCGGACTTTCATGCTCGCGACTGGTGAGAATGACGGCCGTCGGGGGCACAAGGGCATCGTGCTGTTCGATTGTGCTGGCTGCTTCCAGGCTGAACCGAGCGAGGCTTGCGACATCGGGAGACGGCCCTTCGATCCACGTTTCACGATCGGCTGGATCGGACCGGAGCGAATCGACCTGCAGCTTCAATGCAAGCCCGGCGTCTTCGGCAGCGTCATTGATTCGTTTCGCAAACGTCTGATACGCCTGCAACGCAGCCGACCTGTCTTTCCCCGGCGCGATGATCTCAAGGCCAGCGGCCAGCGATGCGCGACCATTTTTAAAGATTGGCAACAACGTGACCAGCCGCTCACGATAGGTCTTGCCAAGGTGATCAGTCCAGGATTGCCGCAGCGATTCGAGCTGAGCTGTTGTGAAGGGAACGATGTCATTGGGCATGGAAGTGTCTGATTTTGAAGTTGGGAACAAGAGTCAGGAGCCGTTTCGGTCATTCATTTGTCGTTGGTCGACTTGTTCCGCAACTTGTTGCTGAGTCGCCGAGTGTCTTGGCCCTCGCAAATCGCTCAAGATCTTTTTCACGACGATGATCGTGACGCTGACAAAACAGCCCAGCTTGATGACCCACAAGCTAGCGTGAACAAAAAAATCGGTGTCCATTTGAGACCCCTCCCCTGTGAAAACGAGGCAAAACCATCGAATCACCAAGACGTTACAACTTATTGCAATGATTGCAACTGCTAAAAATTTAATTTTGCAATGCTTGCCTAGCAAGCCGAGGTCATCGCTCCTCACGCCCCAACGAGCTTGCAGACTGTCGTTTTAATCGATGTTGATGGAAGTACGATTTTTGAGCGGCAGCGGGCAGGCTCGCTTTTTTTCGCAGCTTTTGATCGACTCGTTGG
>JAYVSE010000292.1:0-8171 GCA_043775635.1 Planctomycetaceae bacterium
TCCAAAACCCCCAGTCACACTAACTGAAGCCCTCGCATTGTAAATCATCAGCAAAATTCTCGCGACCTCAATCCGTCCCGCAAACCATGTCATGCACCCGCTCGATCCTTAGCGAATGATTCATCTTGCCTTCGCGCTAGGCAAAGTCGTACTGTCTCGGTGTGGATAACTTGGCCTTTACCGGTACGCGCATCTTGATCCCGAGATTTCGAACAGTGCGATGGAACCGAAACCACATTCCTTGAACCTTAGGCGACCGACCGTGCAATCTGGCCTGTTTGGCTTCAATCGCCGTCTATTTGCGGCCTGGATATCCACGGCCGCACTGGCGAGTTGCCTGCCCACAATATCAGGGTGCAGTCTATTGACGAAGGCCCAGAAAGATGACGAAGCGGCAGCGAAGAAACTCGAAAAACTTTTAGTCGCACCGGAGCCTCCTGACCTTGTTCGCCAAGCCGTGGTTCCCAATGGTCTGACCTTTGTTTCCGTAGAAGGTGTTGCTGCGGTGAACGGACTTCCTGGTACCGGCGGCCCCGTTGCTCCGTCAACATACCGGGACGAACTCATCGAGGAAATGAAAAAGTACGATGTTCCGGACCCTCACGGTTTCTTGGAACGTCCCGAAACGACGTTGGTGCGAGTCCAGGGAATCATCCCTCCTGGGGCACGGCGCGGCGATCCTATTGATATTCGCATCGTCAGTCCACCGAAAACAGCGGCAACCGATCTGCATGGTGGCTGGGTGATGGACACTCGCCTTCGCCAACACCAGCGACTTGCGGGGGCGATACGCACCAGCGATGTGTTGGCCATCGGCATGGGCCCCGTGTTAGTGCGAGCGGACCATGAATCGGGAAACGATGCGGAACTGCTGCTTCAAGGTCTCGTGCTTGGCGGTGGTCGAGTCCAACAAGATCGCAAAATGGGGCTCGTGATCCGGCCTGAATACCAGCACGTCAAAGTAGCCACACAGATCGCCACTGCGATCAACGAGCGATTCTTTTTCTTTGATGGATCAACCCGAACTGGCATTGCCAAGGCAGTCGAAGATGACTTTGTCGAGATCGAAATCCATCCCCGCTACCGTCGCAACATCCACCGGTTAATGGCGGTCGTTGCGATGATACCTCCCCTCGGCGAAACGTCGACAACGCAAGCGAAGTTGGTCGATCTAGGAAAACGAATCAATGAACCGACGACCGCCGACGAAGCGGCTCTTCAGCTAGAAGCAATCGGGGACAGCGCCATCCCGACATTGCTAAGTGCTTTAAAAAATCGAAATCGCGAAATCCAATTTTATGCGGCACAAGCTCTCGCCTATCTTGATCGAAATGAAGCCGTGGTGCCGTTAGCGGATGCAGCACGCATCGAGGCCGCCTTTCGTTATCCTGCACTCATTGCACTGGAGGGCATGGATGGTCGCGCGGCACTGGATGCGTTGACTACGTTGATGAATCAACCGAGTATCGAAACTCGCTACGGGGCAATGCGATCCATTCGTCGACGTCCCGACCGCGACTCCATCCTGCGTTCGACGGTGATGCCGTCAGGCTACCGTCTGTACCGGATCGCTTCGACAGCACCGCCATTCATTGCGATTTCGCTTTCGGAAACACCAGAAATCGTTTGTTTCGGCGAAGACTCGGCAGTCAAAATCGAAGACTTTTTGCTTGGACCGAGCGGGCTGGTGATTCGGCCCATTGAAGGTGCCAGCGGCAGGTTACGCATCAGTCGATTTGTTCCCGGTCAAGCGGACAAACGTGCCGAAGTGCCAGCTACCATCGAGGGACTGCTTACGGGCATCGCAACGGTTGGGGGTGGCTACGGAGAATCAATCGCGGTGCTTCGCGCTGCTAAAACAAACGATCAAATCAAATGTGGGCTGGCGGTCGATCCGTTACCGGAAGCGCAGCGCACGTTCCACCGTGACCAAAACGCGGCCCTGGCCGACCCTGCCGCGTTGCCGCCCCAAGACATCTTGCCGGTTGCTCCTGAAAAGAATTCGAAAGCTCATTGGTGGGATTTTTGGGATTCCAATGACGAGCATTAAATTTGATTATCAGCCAGCGGTGCGATATCTATTCCTCGGGCTTCGGGCAGGTGGATTTTAGCCCTTGGTTTTCCGGTCACCGTTCCAGGGACGAGCCACGGGCCAGTGCTGTGCTCGTCGAGTAATCGGCGCAGTTGTTCGTTGTCAATTGACTCAACCTCAAGCAGTTTTTGCGTCACCGCTTCGAGTGCTTCTCGCCTTTGCTCAAGTATTTCTCGGGTTTGTTGCAAGGCTTCGTCCAATATCCGCGCCACTTCCTTGTCAATTTGTTTCGCCATCTCTTCACTGTGTGAAATCTGATATGCGTCGCCACCACCGGCGGCAAGAAATGGGCTAGACGCGCTCTTGCGATAATTGACTCGTCCCAGGCGACTCATTCCATAATCCATGACCATCGATCGCGCGATTTCGGTGCAACGCTCCAAATCATTCTGCGCACCGGTACTGATGTCGGTGAAGATCATCTCTTCGGTCAGCGTTCCGGCGAGCAGCACCTTCATCCGACTTTCTAACTCGCTCTTGGTCAACAAATAGCGATCACCATTGGGGCGCTGCATCGTGTAGCCTAGCGCGGCCAGTCCGCGCGGAATGATCGAGACTTTGTGTACCGGATCGGTATTGGGAAGTGCCGTCGCTACGAGTGCATGCCCCGCTTCGTGATACGCAACCCGGATTTTCTCATCCTCGTTCATGATCCGACTTTTCTTTTCCAATCCAGCCGTCACACGCTCGACCGCCTCATTGAAATCGTCAATTCCGACGGCTGTCTTATTTGATCGAGCCGCCAGCAGGGTCGCCTCGTTGACAAGATTGGAAAGATCAGCCCCAGCAAATCCGCTGGTGATCGACGCCACTTCACGCAAGTCCACGACGTCATCGAGCTTCACGTTCTTGACATGGACCTTCAAGATTTCTTCGCGCCCGCCAATGTCAGGGCGATCTACGAGCACGTGTCGATCGAATCGACCCGGTCTCAATAATGCAGCGTCGAGTGTCTCAGGACGGTTCGTCGCGGCGATGACAATGACACTGTTGTTACTATCAAAGCCATCCATTTCCACCAGCAATGCGTTGAGGGTCTGCTCGCGTTCATCATGGCCACCCATCATGTTGCCACTGCGGGTTTTTCCCAGCGCGTCCAGTTCGTCGATGAAGATGATGCAAGGTGCACGGTTGGTTGCCTGTTGGAACATGTCGCGCACACGTGCAGCCCCAACTCCCACAAACATTTCAACAAAATCGCTACCAGAGAGCCCAAAGAATGGCACGCCCGCTTCGCCTGCGATCGCCTTCGCAAGCAGCGTCTTGCCTGTTCCCGGAGGGCCAACTAACAGAACGCCACGCGGAATCCGAGCTCCCAGCAATTGGTACTTCTCTGGATGTTTTAAGAAATCGACGACCTCACGTACTTCTTCGACCGCTTCGTCAATTCCAGCCACTTCGTCAAACGTGATGGCCAAATCTTCATGGCTGTAAAGCTTCCCCCGGCTACGCCCGAACGCCATCGGTGACCCTACACCGCCCATGCGTTTGACCATGATAAAGCCAAGGATCAATAACACCGTGATCATCAGCAATGAAAAACCATGATCGGCAAGAAACGTATTAGGGCGACTCGTATCCCATACGATATTAGACTTTTTAAGCAGGTCAATCATTCGGGCGTCTTCAGTATCATTACGAATGGTACGTTCCGTAATAAATGAGACCCGCTCCGACTTTGACTCTTTATCAGCCAACGATCGACGCTGGATTGTGCCGGTGATCACATCGTCAGCGATCGCAATTTGCTGCGGCCGGCTCAGCTCAACCATTACGTCCGAGTTTCGGTCAGACGGCACGAGCAACTCCGATGCTGACGCCAATTGCTGGCTTCCGTATTCTGAGTAGTGAGTGACCTCAAGCAATCGAACCAAGTCGGGGTATCTTAAAGCGTACGGTCCCGAATTCATCAGGTAACCGCTCAACAGGATCGCGCCTACAAGCGCAATCAGCATCAACCACATCCCACTTTGACGCGCATCCCCTGTACCGGGCTTGCGTTTATTCTCATCGCTCATACGTTTTCCATTCGCGTTTTCTTTGTTCGGTATTTCATTCGGTCAAAGCCAATTCAATGACACTTCCGAATTCCCGCCGTATCGCCATCTTAGGTGCAACGGGAAGTATTGGAACGGCTGCGGCGGACGTCATCGACCATCTTCGCATGATCGACCCGTCTCCTGGGTGGGAATTGCACGGAATTTCCGGTCATAGCAACCTTGGAATGCTAGCAACGATCGCCCAAAAGCATTGCCCAGCTCGCGTCGTTCTATCAAACAATGCGGCTGCGAACACGTGGCGAGCGGGTAATGGTCCCTACGCGAACGCGATATTTCCAGATTGTTGTCGGATTGAGTTCGGCTGTGAAGCGCTCATTGAATTGGCGGCGGCCCCCGAAGTAGACATTGTTGTCGCCTCGATTGTGGGACGGGCAGGATTAGAAAGCACCGTGGAGGCCGTTCGCGCGGGCAAACGCGTCGCACTTGCCAACAAAGAAACGTTGGTGGTCGCCGGCAGCGTGGTTCGAGAATTGCTCAAAAGCCCATGTAGCGGTGAGATTTTGCCGGTCGATAGTGAGCATTCCGCAATATTTCAGTGTTTGGCAGGCCGACCGTCACCGAAACGGATTGTTCTCACGGCGAGCGGCGGACCTTTTCGCGATTGGACGACTGAGCAAATGCAGTCCGCGACCATCGAACAAGCCTTGGCGCACCCAACGTGGCGCATGGGCAGGAAAATCACGATCGATTCGGCAACCATGATGAACAAGGCGTTGGAAATCATCGAGGCAAGGTGGCTGTTTGATGTCCCAAGCGACCGAATTGACGTGGTGATTCATCCGCAATCAATCATTCACTCGATGGTTGAAACCGAGGATGGGTCGATGATCGCACAGTTAAGTCCGCCTGACATGCGGCTGCCCATCCAATATGCGTTAACACACCCTCGCTGCGTCGCTGGCGCGACCCCGACACTAGATTTAACGAAAAACTTGGAACTGACTCTGTTACCTGTAGATCACGAGCGTTTCCCGGCAATCTCGCTGGGTTTTGAGGTTGCGAAGGTAGGTGGAACCGCCGGTGCCGTCGTGAATGCGGCGAATGAAGAAGCGGTCGGTCTGTTCTTAGACGGACGAATTCGTTTTACTGACATAGTTCCAGCGTGCCAAAACGCGCTCAAACATCACAATCACGAACACAGCGCGTCCATTCTGCGGCTACTTGAGCTGGATCGATGGGCGCGAGCGGAGGTACGGCGGTGGCAGGCTCGATCGATTTCTTCTATTTAGCGATTAGTGCAGCGGACGGCGTCATTGCACAATCATCCCCACCATCTTGGGCAAGCTCGCTTTTGTCGCCGCTTTGGCTGTGGGCAAGAGTTGCCGTTGGCATTGGATTCGTGATTTTTGTTCACGAGTTGGGCCATTTTCTAGCCGCCAAGTGGTGCGGCGTTAAGGTCGAGAAATTTTATGTCGGTTTCGATGTGCCGATTAAAATCGGCCCGATTCGATTGCCACGATCGCTGGTAAGATTCCGTTACGGAGAAACCGAGTACGGGATTGGGACCATACCTTTGGGCGGTTACGTCAAAATGCTTGGTCAGGACGACGACCCGCGAAAAGCAGAAGCCGAAGCCAAACGGATCCAGCAGCCATCAAACAACGACAATACCGACGATGAATCTGCTCATCCTGTGCTCGATCCTCGCTCGTTTCCAGCGAAAGCTGTTTGGCAACGCATGATCATCATCAGCGCTGGCGTTGTCATGAATTTGATTACCGGCGTCTTGTTTGCGATGGTCGCGTTCACATTTGGTGTGCCGTATACACCTGCCGTGGTCGGCGATGTCTCGCCCGGCGGCCCAGCCTATCAAGCTGGCATCGAGCCCGGTGGAAAGGTCGTTAGTGTGGGTAGAATTCAGCGCGATGAACAGTTGCATTTCCGTGAAATGCGACTAGCAATTTTGACTGAAGGAATGGACAACCCGGACGAACCGGTCAGCATTTCGATTGAGTACCCCGATGGCGTTCGCGACTATAAGTTGAAGACCGCTCCGGTTCCGGAAGATCCAGTTCAACGGATCATTGGGATCATGCCACCTGCTTCGACAAAGCTCGACGATAAGCAGTACGCGAGCCCAGGTTCGATCGCTTCAACTGTGTTGACCGCCGCCGACGCGGGGGCGCAAGTCATTGCGTTCGACGGTACACCGTTGCCTGGCGACGGAGCGGAGGATAGCGCCGAAGGGTCCATCGCACTTCGCAAATACCTTGAAGAAAACGTCACAAAGTCCGTTACTCTCAAGCTGCGGCGAACCGATGCGAGCGAGGTTGACGTCACGTTTCCGACTCAACCATTAAGGTTGCCCGGCCTTCGCTTTGCCGTTGGACCTGTGAAGGCACTCGTCAAAGATGGAACAGCGAGCAAGGCGGGTGTCGAGGTCGGCGATGTGTTAATCGCCTTGGACGGAAATTCAGAGATCGACGCGTTTTCATTGCCATCATTGCTCGCGGACGCCTCCCAGCCAACAACCATGAAGTTTCGTCGTGGTAGTGGTAATGATACGAAGGAGATTGAACTGACAATCTCGCCATCCAAAGGTGCTCGGTCAACATCACCCATCAGCGCGACTGACAACGTCATTGCCCTGGATCGCTTTGAATTTGCGTTTGAAGCCTTGCCGACAATCGCCAGCGTCGATCGTGTGGCCTCTGGGGAATCGCAAAGCGATGCTGGCAAGACGCTCCTTGCAGGCGATGTGCTGCGTAGCTTCGCGGTGCAATGGCGTGACGGTAAAATTCCAGAAGCAATCCAGGGGCAAGCGTTCGAAGACCTGCGCAAAAAATTGGTTGAAGGCTGGGAATTCAATTCCCAATACCCGCTGACCTATTTCATTCGTGTCATTCAGGCGTTGCCGGAAGGTACTGATTTTACGGTATTGGCCGCACGAAACGATGTGATTGTTGAGTCGACGACAAAGCTTACGATCACCGATGTTGCCTGGGCGGAACGTGGTATCGGCTTTGCCGGTATCGAGCGATTGCATTATGCCTCAAGTGTTGGCGAAGCCTATACATTGGGGCTTCGCGAAAGCAAACGTCGGTTGCTTGATGTGTTCCAATTCCTCGAGTTGCTTGTCCAGGGAAAAGTTCAAAGCAAGCAAGTCGGTGGCCCCATCACGATCTTCCGAGCGGCGGGCGCTGAGACCAGTCGCGGAATGTCGGCGCTGCTAATGTTTTTGACGCTTTTGAGCATGAACTTGGCGATTCTCAACTTCTTGCCAATCCCCGCGCTCGACGGTGGTCACATGGTGTTTCTGATCGCGGAGGCGGTTTTGGGGCGGCCTGTAAACGAAAAGTTGCAAATGCAGTTGACGATGGCAGGCGTACTGGCGCTGCTTTCGTTGATGGCCTTCGCTGTCTTCAATGATATTCAACAACTTCGCTGATTCGCCCCCTCGTCGATACCCACATGTGTTCGCGTGTTCGCACTCAGACAATAGCAAGACTTCGCGAAATGTAGCCTGACAGTAGTAGGAACATTCCGTGTGCCGTCCGCAAATACTGGTGATTCCGTGGCAGACGGCACTTGGAAAGTGCCTGCTACGTTGAAAGTAGATGGCAATGCGCGATAGCCAGCGGTGCCAACCCGTTGTTATACACATCTTCAAATTGCCTCGGCCTCATGCCAGCTTGTCTGGCATGAGCCAAATTTTAATAGTTAGCCTGATCCCATCAATGCCTTACCGTCCCGTCTCTCCACCGGTTTGCCGCCGAAGGCGGCAAACCGGTGGAGAGACGAGGGTTTTATAAACACGGCGACCTAATTTCAAAACTCGTTCACCTACAAGTCAAGCTCGTAGGGGTCAAGAAAAAGATGTGTGGTAAAACGAGGGTGCCAACCATCTGCTAGCCACTCAGTCTTTGGTCAACTGGCACGAGGCCGGTGGAACCAAGCTAACGATCAGCGAGAAGCGTGAAATAAAAACGAAAAAACCCGCACAGGTAGGCGACGCACCTATGCGGGTTTTCGTTTTTGCTAACTTAGTGATGTCTTCCGGTTGCCCGGTTGATTTCTGC
>JAYVSE010000293.1:0-11514 GCA_043775635.1 Planctomycetaceae bacterium
ATAAAAACGAAAAAACCCGCACAGGTAGGCGACGCACCTATGCGGGTTTTCGTTTTTGCTAACTTAGTGATGTCTTCCGGTTGCCCGGTTGATTTCTGCTGATGTAGTGCGAGACAACTTCCACGGATTCAGGCACTCCAGTCACCTGGTGTACCCTATTTCTAAGAATCCTTAGAAAGGAGGTGATCCAGCCGCAGGTTCCCCTACGGCTACCTTGTTACGACTTAGTCCCAATTGTCGAGCTGACCTTCGGCACCTGCCTCCCTTGCGGGTTAGCTCAGTGACTACGTACCTACCCAAGCTCCAGAAGTAGTTTCGTAAGTCGCTGCACCGTCTCGTCCGCGTTGGTTTGAATGGAATCAAGAGGGCCGCCGGAATCTAAATCGTTGAGGTTCGCCGTGAACGCGTTCCGCCATTTGAGGCAACGATCCTTGAGTTCCTGGGCAACTTTCGGATTCAATTGCCGAAGGTCTGCCTGCAATAGTTGGTCACACGAATCTCTAAGCAAGCGAAGCTTTTGTCCAAACGGTAGGTCATCCTCCTGCCAGTCGGTTTGAACCGCTGTTGCCAATTGTCTTAGAAACGACTGATCGGTTGATTGGCTATTCAGCAGACCGTGACGCGCAAAAAACCGGCCTTCGTCAGGCCCCGATTGGTAAACAAAAAACGCGATCAACATCGCTGCTGCCAGCGACGCTAACGCCCAAAAGCCGTTGGCAACCGAAAAACGGTGCAAGCCCTGCACCGGAGCAAGAATGACTTTGGTTCCTTGCGTTCGATTTGTTCCCTGGCCCAGTGCGTCCCCGGCGACTGCATCAGTATCGTCCGCCAGTGCAGCTTTTGCATTCCAATAATCGCTGCCATCGAGCAGAACGCGATCTTGCAGCGCCAATAGCAGACGCGGGTATCGCACCAATTCGCTCAGTTTCTCATCAGAAAGAACGCTCAGGCCAGAAGCAATCACGCCAGTTAGGTCAGCGCCCATGGATTGTTTCAGTCGATCGTTCCAAGTGCGGCCATCGACCAAGTCGTCGCCAGTCACATCACGCATGATTTCAAGTTGCCGGACGATCGATCGCAATTCGTAGCCAACAAGTTGCGACTCAAGCCAACCAACAAGCTCATCGGATTCGCTGGGCATGTCTAATGCCAAAATCGGATTCTTGGATTTCATCGAGGAGTCTCCAAGGCGGCGAGTTTACGTTTAACGCATTCTTTGACTTTGCCTTTGATGCGGCTAATTCTGCTTGCGACAGTGCCTGAAGCAATATCATGAATAGATGCGAGTACGACGTGTTCACTTCCTTCAAGGTTTTGCTCCAAAAGAGCCAAACTTTCCCTGTCGAAGTGGTCTAAGCCTTGCACGCACTGTTTCAGAATTGACAACTGATGCTCAATGATTTCGTTCGCCAATAATTCATCAAAGTCGCGATGGTGAATGTCATCAGTCAGTGGAACTATACGACGGCCCTTAACCATGAGATGGCCGCGAACGATATCAATCGCAGCGCGATAACCTGTCGTAACGATATATGCCTCAAACGCATCGAGCGAACCAAAATCTTGACGGGACTTCTTGGGCAGTATATTAAACATTTTCAACCAAGTTGTCTGAATTGCATCGTCAATATCCGCCTCCTGAAACTCCTTTCGTAGAAGAAATAGTCGCAATGATAGCGAAAACTTTTCGCGGAGCAAAATTAACGCATCTTCGGTGCGGAGGTTGAAATAGCGATAAACGTCTTCGTCTTCCACTCGTGGAACCTTGCGCAACCGGGTGTAGTAATGAATGACCACGACCGGTGATGGACTGGGGACAAGTGGTCGCTCGGCCCACCACGGCTAAGCGTCGATTATCGCCGGAATTGCAATCGGTACAAGCATAGGTTGCGACTTCTGTTGGACAATCCGCGTGTTGCAATCTACGAGCGTCTGAAAGCCCTATTAACGTTAACGGCGAGACAAAAAAAACCCGCGTCCTTGCGGGCTGATCCGATCGACTACATGTCTAATCGCTTAGCCTTTGCAAGGCGCAGTCGCTGCAACGATTTCACCGAATATCGCATCGAATTCATTTGCCGCTGCTTCGCTCGTCATGAGCAAATCAGCCTCATCGACAAATTCCAAGCTGCGTCCTGCTTCACGATTCGCTTGCAGGCGTTCTTCGACGTCAACGGTCTCCTTGATTGAAGCGAGCATCACTTCAACATCGTAGAGGCCGTCGGCGCTTGGCAGACTGGAACCGCCGTTGCGGATCTTGACCGTTTGCAGACGGCCTTCCAAAATCGCGATCGATTTCTCCAACGAATCCAACAGACGACGTCGATCGGACACCGCCAACGCGAGCGTTTCGCGTTGACGGTTGAGTTCGACGAGCTGGTTCTGTTCAGCACCGAGCAGATCCGAGTCCGAGGCATACGCCTTAAGGCCCGCGGCGAGTTCGCGTGCCAACCGCGACTGGGCATCGGTGCTGACCAACTTTGTCGTTGAGTCTCCGCCAGGTAATTGGCTGCGGAGGATTGTCATCCGCCGCTTGTCCCGCGCACACCGCATTTCGATCGTCGCGACTTTCGTTGCCTGATGCTCGGACTTGACGTCCAGCTCGGCTTGGAGCCGGTCGGAGTCCTGCAAGCTGGCCTTCTTATCGGCCAGTTGCTTCTTGACAACCGCCAGCTTGGCCTCGCTGGGAATACGCGACTCAATGGACGCAGCCACCGAGTCCATTGCAACTTTTCCACCGTAGTAGACGTTCTTTGAACCCACTGCGGACGTGATTCCGGCAAGCGGTATCAGCGCGCAGACGGCATAAGCGAAGATCTTGTTCATACTATCAATTCCTCTAATCAGAAGGTTAATCGGGCTACGCAGAACCCATTGCTCTGCGTCATGCTTCCATCTTATGAACGGTGAGTTCAACGAATTCTTCCAAGTAATTACAAACTTCCTACGAATACATCGGTGGCGCGTGCAAATGAAAAAAGGCATGTTGGGGAATAGCACCAACATGCCTCAAATGAACGAACTTTTCAAAAACCGATTATTTGCCGAAGACTGCTTCAAACTCGGCAATGGCGTTGGTCACAGCGGACGAAATCTGGCTGCTCAACGTGTCCTCGGAAGCAGCTTTCGATGGCGTTGCTGAGTTTGCCACCGCATTGGCTTTCGCAATCCTTGCCGTGATCGCGTCGGCCAGTTGCAGCGCTTCGCGCTCAGCGGCGTGCTTGGCAAGTTTGCCGCGCTCACTCGCTTCGTTTTCCAGCACTCGATCGATTTTAGCAATCAGCAGCTTCTGAGCGGTTTCCCAGCGATTGGCTTTCACGATTAAACGCTCCAGTTCCAACTGCGCCGCTGCCAATTCCATATCAACTGTTGCCAATTGCGAAGCTTGGGCTGCAAAGCTCTTTAACTTGCTATCAACGACTGCGGCGATGGTTGCTTTCGAGTAAGATTTGCCCTCAACACATACCGAACATCCATCGACCAGCAACAGATTGCGCAGCTCGCACAATACGGGTATCGATTCCTCTCGTGCGGCTGTGATCGCGTTTCGTTGTTGCTTGATTTCCTCGACAGCCTTTTGCTGCATAACCACCTCGCCGTGACAAGCGTTGACATGCTGTTCGGTTAGCGTGAGTGCATCGTCGAGCTTGGGATCGACCGCTTGAGCATTGATCTCCGTGACGTTGATCGTGATGGTCCTCGTCGTCGGTTTGACAGCCACGCCGCCATCGCAAGCCATCGCGCTCGAAAGCATTCCTACAACGGCAAAATGAACGCCGGCAACGCGATAAAGATTGGTAAAACACATCGGATGGACTCCTTAGCTGAAATGCTGGTCGAGTCAAAAGGCCAAGCGTGCCAGCGTTCGCTTGACACTTGAAAAACGGCGATCTGGCAGCGTTCTTCCAAAAATCTGAAGAATTTATCAATCGACTGTGGAAGATAACCATTGAGGATTTGACTTCTCGCGGGAGCGTGAGTCGATGCTGGGGCGCGGCTTGAACCTGAGATTTCACAGAAGCCACGAGTCCCCTCCGCACTGATCGGTGATCAACTTACACCAGCGCAAGAGATCGTATAGACGTGACCGCAGCTTGAGTCTTCGCGACTCTCCCGGTATTGTTCGTCCCCTTCGTACTTGGACATGGACACTGCTCCAAACGAAAATAAACCACTGTCTAGCGAAACCGTTGAACTTCCAATCGAGTACCTAGACTTTCGTCAGAGTGTTACGGCAGTTAAGTGACCGACGCGCTGGTGTAAGATTTAGTTTTTAGAGCCAATAGCACAATCTTTACGGCCTGTCCCTACGTTGCGTTTTCACTTTTTGGCGACGATCAATATGTCGACACCACCTTAGTAGAAATGGGAATCTATTAGAAAACGCGACCATTGCCTATTGAATTAACAGCGGCGTCTGTTGGCTATTGGTCACTTCCTCTACATGGGGAAGCACATGTTTCAACAATGTCTCGGCCTTAATTGGAAAATTGTTCGCTGATGTCGACGACATCTGTTGGCTTAATGCTTCCAGAAGAAAGTGTGTGAACACTCCGTGATCGAAACGATCTGTCTCGAATGCGAGTTGACTAGCTGAACAAGCAGCTAGTATTCTCAATCCTTCCTTGTTACCAAGTTTTTGTGCTACTTCCGCTTGAGTTGCAGACAGGTACTCACGACCGAAACCGCCTGAGTGGCAACAATCAGTGAGAAAGACAATGTTTTTTGACCTAACCTTTAACAGACGAGCAGCGATGTCTTCCCAGTTCATGCAAGATGTGAAGCCTAATCCTTTAGGATCGCTGTCGTAACCAATGAAGTACACGCCTTTCTTTCCCATAAGCGAGTGCCCTGCGAAAAAGACAATGACTTGATCTTCCGGTACGCTGCTTTCCGATAACCAATCAAAGCCTTTTTGAATACTTGCTACGGTCGCTTGTTTATCTACGAACGACTTGGTGAAAAGTCGTCCTGCTTTCGCTTGTTCTCCATCAGCGAAACATTTTTCGACTGCGGCAGCATCTTTACCAGCATGTTTCAAGGTCAGCGCTTTGACACTGTGCTCGCCAATCCCGACAGTTAAAACAAATGTCTTCGTACCTAAAGCCGCCGCTCTTGTATTTCCCTCAAGTGCCTTCCCGTGTTCCTTAACGCCTATTGCATGCCAGTAATAATCTTGCAACACTAACGCGTTGTTTGGTTCCGATTTAATTGCCTTTGGAGTTTCACGGGTAATCTGCAAGCCGGCACTTGTCTGGATACTCCAATTGGTAATACCTCGCGGATGTCCAAGACGCAGGAACGTCACTCCAGAGGTTACATCGACAAGATCGACAACGCCACCGCGTTTTGGATAAGCGTAAGTCGCACCCGTGGGACACAGTACACCAAGCTGGAAACCGGGGAACGACTTGCCAGTGTGCAGCGTCTCCTTCTGAAGCACCCCGTTTTGCAAGTTCCATATTTGGAACGCGGAATCAGTCACACAGGTGATATAACGTCCTCCCGGCAGGAATTGAATTGTCTTTTTATTGACGTTCTTCAGCGGAAGCGTCTGCAGCTTCTGTCCCGTAATGAGATCGTAAACGACAACATCGACAACGTTGCTTCCTTCAAATTTTTTGGGCAGGCTACTTGGAGGAAGGTTGTCGTAGTCGACCAACTCATAGCCGACGTCACCATAAGATGCAACCGCGATTCGTTTTGAAGAAGGTTCGTAGACGATTGCTTCTAATTGCTTTGAAAGCATGTCTTTAGGAACGTCCATTCCAAGTGTCGTGATGTTACCAGTAACATAATCCAATAATACAAATTCGTCTTTTTGAGTATGGGTAAGGGTGTTGAAATCTCGTGACAACAGTAAGGATCGCCGCGCCAGTGCTTTGCCAAGATTGGGCGTGCCGGCTGGAAAAAGATAATTCAAATTGTCCTGGTTTATCCGTAAACTTGGCGGGAAAGATTTTGTTTTGAATGAGCTTGAGTCCAGAACGCTGATTTGCTCGTAGTCGTAAGTTGCAACCGATCGACCATCCTCCAGTAAAGCCATCGGAACATCATTTCGCTTTTCCATTGGATCTGCTTCAAGCAATTCACCCGTTGCAACACTCCAAACGGAAATCGGTTCGGTGGTGGGTAGAATCGATCGATCGCTGCAAGTTGTAAGCAGAAATTCATTGTCTGAAGTAAAAATCGCTTCGGCAAAATACTCAGAAACTCTACCGCTATCGTTAGGTGCGAACTCGTTCGCTCGGATTACTTGATTCATCACCAATGTTTTCAGATCCCAGATAAATCCAATGGGGCCATTGTCCGCACCGTTGCCGCAACCCACGAACAAATAGCGACGGTCGTTGGAAAACGCTAGACATCTTACTTCCGCTGGATCAGCGACTATCGCTGCATTCTGCACCAAAGAATTTAAATTCGACGGCAAAATTGCATTGCCGGATTCAGTCGTACTCTGCGGTGGTTTTGGTCTGGATGTCCCAGCCGAAAGAGTTTGTTGAGGGACAGCCAACCGAGCGCCACAACCACAAATTTGAATGCACGACACTGCGACTAATAAAAGCAACCTCGATCGACGCATGTTAAACATTTTGTAAAAGCCTCATTGGCTATGAATCTTAAATCTCAAAGAACTAGTATGTACCAGCGAGGACTATTCTCTCAGTATCAAACACTTTAGTCAGTGGTCGTCCGTGAGTAACGGATGGTGACCGTTGACGATGCTGTTTCCGCCAGCTTCAATCCTTTTAATGCGTAGTCAACTCGCATGTTCTTTCCAACTCCCGTCTCGCCTTGGCCGTCTCGTGGGATCATTTCCTCGGGGGCGGACGCTAGGTAAAACTCGGCAGTAATGACACCGGTCTTGCCAATGACCTTCTTCGCCGTCGCAGCCCCACTGCCAAGCTTGTTTACCACAAACTGGAACACGTTGTCGTTCTCTCCGGTTGCTTTAACCGTATGCAGCCAACCAGGGACGGTGTGCATGCCCGGCTTCCCACCGGTCGCCTTAGCGACGTGATATCCTGGATAAACCAGTCGTTCGCCCTTTTCATCCACATCAATGCAAAACGCACTGCTCGCATCCAAGCCATCGATGCTCAACTTGACCACCACATCATGCGTCGGCGAATAATTATAAAGAATCACTTCGTAGGTGTTGCCAATCTCGAGTTCCGCGAATGCCAAACCGTTAATATTTTTCGGTGTGAGCGTCACAGTCGCATCGTCGCCTTGAAGCGATCTTCGGATTTCGATTGTAAAGTCTTTGTTGGATTCCGCAGCCACTTGGGACTGCTCAACTGTGGCGAACGTAGGCCGTGAAAATGCCTCGTCAATCTTTACCAGTTTCTCGTTGATTGCGGTTTTGGGATTAATCGCAACCGTGCTGCCGAGAATCGCACTGATATCACTTGGGTTATTAACTTCTCGTTTCAGCGGCTTCACCGTGACGTCTTTTGGTCGCCGGGTGTCCACATCAAACTCCTTCGTTCTGAGTTCAATCGGCTGTCCCCGATACAAGACTTCAGAAGTCAATTGGATCGTGCGTACACCAATTAGATTTGGTAATTCGCTCTTTAGATAAGCATAGGTGACACTAAGAAACGCTGTATCTTTCGCTTGAGACGGTTTATCGAGCAGGTCACCTAACAAATTCTCAAGTTCCGTTCGAATCCGCTGGTCAAAATTCGCATCCGGCATGCCTTTGCGCAGTACATTATCAAGCCGCAAGGTGACACCACTTAGGATCCGGTCATTGGTAATAATTTCCCGGACTTCCGCCGCGAGACTGGCCAGTTGGGTCTCCAGGGTTTGATTTACCTGGCCCCAGACCACGCTTGGTAAAAGACAACCACATAATACAATTGCAAGCTTCAATCGATGAAAATTCATATTCAATCCCATTTAGTTTGAAACTTGTTTCCGCCCAAAACCTAAGATGTCTACTGCTTGTCGCATCAGGCTGCGACCCTGTCCTTGTCGATTCTGCCATGCGTCACGTTTGATAGTGCCCGAATCTTGACGCAAGATTCCCACTCCCAATGAACGTGCCCCGCCGCTGGCTAACAAAATCTTTAGGTCGTCGGTGTCGGAAATGTATAGTTCTGCTGCGACTGTATCCAAATCCATGGGCTCAAGTAAATGGGCGCGACTAATCTCGCCGACCGGTTCGGGCAGATCATCCAGAGTTGCCTGCGAGTCATCGCCTTGCAACAAAAATGGCCTGATTAATCCGCTAAGCGAATCCATGAACGCATCTTGATCGCCTTCGATTAAATCGTTCATAACGTTGTTCTCCACATACAAATCAGTGATTTGTTTGCGTAGTCCTAAGAACGAGTCGGCGGTCGAGCGAATCTCGTCGGGTTTCGGCCAAATCATACCATGTTTGTGACAGACGACGCAGGAGAGACCATTCACGATCAATTGATTTCCCGAGGTTTTGAGTGCGTCACCGACAATCTCGATTGGTCCTGCATCCAGTCGATCTCCCTTACCGGATGCCAACAAATAGCCTTGCAAACCATTGGGAAGTGAAAAAATAATTTCGCCTCCATCGTGCTGAAAGGCGAACGCATTACGCGGATCATCGTTTGGACGCACCGGACCGAGAGGGAACTCGGCTAATATCGACCGCGAATTACTGCCGAGAAAATCATACGACTTCCAATAATAAGTTATGCGGTCACTGTTAACTTTAAACGTCATTGGATGCCGTTCTAACATCCGATTTTGTCCTGAGATACCACTTTCGGTAAACCCGGCGCGTTGTGCTTTCGGTTGTTCGGCGAACATATTAGCATTGACATCAATCGCCAAAAAACGCTCCAGATCACGATCTGTCATCCGCTTTGGATTATTGGGTTGACGGGCGTCAAGAGGACGACCTCGCAAATCTGGCAACGTCAAATCATACAGCAGCTTATGATAAAGCTTGGGCCTCAGACCGATGGTTACCAACCAGTCGGCGCGTAGGTGTTTGAGCGCCGCGTCATTACCCGACAGCTGCTCGAGTTCGCCTTCAAGCTGTTGCACGCGATCATCTGCGAGGGCTTTGCCGCCGACCGCATACGGGTACTCATCGACCAAAGCATTCCAATGTTCACGCGTCCACCCCAGCTTGTCGATATCAATAGCGTACACAAGTTCATCGTCCAAACCCTCGATAGAAACTCGTTCAGGGATAACCAGTTTGGGACGCCAACTGAGACTGTTGAGCGCCTTGGCAAGAGCCGCTCGCGCCATTCGCAACGTTTGCGGGTCAATCCCTGGATCGTTATGAAGGTTAACGAGAGTGAAATAGCGATAGTTTCCGCGACTGGTGGGATCCATCCCCTTATAATGAGCGACAATTGATTCAAGCATCTTCCGGTAGGCAACAAATGGGCGACGACTGGGCTTAGGGAACTCAGTCGCACCCTGCTCGATCCAGGCTCGGACCGATTTGATTTCATTCGCTGACGGTCGAGGTAAGCCGGATTGATTTCGTGGGGGCATCCATCCCTGTTCCATCACGCGAAGTAGTTCAGAATCTTCGGCGCGGGATGCGGTCACCATACTCTGGTCGATCAGCGATGCAGCAGTGCGTACATCAAACGTCGACCCCGATACCGAACCTGCGCCTCGATGGCAGCGAGAGCAGTAGCGGTTGAGTACTAGGCCAGCTTGCCTCGCTACCTCCTCAGGGGAAGCAGTTTCCACGGCACGAGATTGGTCGACTCGGATCATCAAGCAAACAAATATTCCCCAAACTTGGAGTATCTTCAATATCAACTTACTACATCCCACCATATTTTCTCTCTGCCAGTACTTTACGAAGAACAATCAAGCGTCGTCGCTAGACTGTGGCGAAACGCGTTGTAGTGCTTGGTATAGTAACACATGCCACGCTACGATTCTTCCAACACAGCCAAAAGTTTTAAAATTCCCATCCCACCATCCTCAATCAACTACAACATAAAATGCCAAGATTGCTCGTAATCGTGGTTAGGCGAGTATACGGCACTTGTCTTGCTTGGCGGGGATATGCAGGTATTGCTTCAGATCGTTCGTCGTCATTGCGGCTCAACCCGGCGATGTCATGTTCGATACCTTGTAAGCGAGCGATAGCGTCGCCATTGCCATGATCGGTGATCGCGGCAACATCAATCTCATAAGGGTATTCGTCGGCGATCGCGGCCCAATGTTCGCGGTCCCAACCAAGTTTGCGAATGTCGATCGGATAAATCGTCTGTTCTACGTCGATCGCGGCTGGAACAACCAGCTTCGCTTCGCAACTCAAACTGTGAAGGGCTTTAGCAATCGCAGCACGTGTCATGCACAAATGACGGTCGTCGGCACCGGGATCGTTGTAAAGATTGGCAAGCGTAAAGTAACGATAGGTGCTTCGATCGCGCGGATCGAGGTTTTGAAAGTGCTCGAATATCTGCGACATGACGCGGGTCAGCGACAGGAACGACCGACGCTGTGGCTGCGGAAACTTTGGTGCCCCCTGTTGGATCCACTCGCGAATCACCGTGACTTCATCAGCCGACGGTCGCGGCAAACCGGCTTGATTTTTTGGCGGCATCCGACCTTGAGCGACGGCGTTTAACAATTGTGATTCGTTTAGGTCTCCGGCCACGACCATGTTAGCGTCGACCATCGATTCCGCATCGCGAGCGTTGAAGGAATAGCGCCCTGCGGACGATCCATTGCCGCGATGGCAACGGTCGCAGTATTGGTTCAGTATTCGCGCCGCGTCGCCAGTTAGCTTATTCTGGACATCGTCAGCGCACGCGACTTCGCTGGCGAAAAAGATAAATAAGATACAGGTCAACAAAAGATATCGAAACTGCATCATCGGACCCTTCACCAAGCTGCTGAACCATCGATCGAACGCTTACGTTACCAGGAGAACGCAGTAAGAATCATTCTTCTTCCCAATATCTAAAATTTTTCTATAAAACTCCGCCACTGATAGGCTTCATCCCGCTGGGGCGATAGTTGACAGCTACCAAATCAACGCGAATTCCAATTTGCATCCCAATCGAATTTACCAAACATGCGGCAGTAATAACTGAAGCGAAACATCGTTTATGCCTTGCGTATAACCCAAGTCGTTGAGGATCACGTATACGGCCCACTGAGCAAGTGTGGATCAGCCTCCGATGATGATCGGTCTGATGTCCTACGCCTGGGGTACAGGTTGGCTCGATTTGTCGAGCCAACCAAAACTCCAACTCCTCAAACATACCGACAAAGTGCTCGAATCCATGATCCGAAGCCGAAAACGCCGGATCGGGCGGAGAGGGCAGTTTTTGTTAAGCACGTGGTAGCTGCCAGTTGGCCGCCCAGAATCGGGACGAGCCCGATTACAGCGAACGATCACGACGCTCAGCCGTGAAGTCGCAATGCTAAATCTGTCGCAATATAAAAACGAAAAAACCCGCACAGGTAGGCGACGCACCTATGCGGGTTTTCGTTTTTGCTAACTTAGTGATGTCTTCCGGTTGCCCGGTTGATTTCTGC
>JAYVSE010000294.1:0-38185 GCA_043775635.1 Planctomycetaceae bacterium
CCACCACAAAAACTAAAATCAGTTCAATTCTACGCAGCCAAGGCAACAAAAACTAATTCAGCAGTCTCCCGGTGGAGAAGGGGGCCGGAATTAACATTACAAGCGACCATGAAATTTCACCTACTTAACACTGTCCCCGTCGGGCCACGATCACAACCAGATGGCCAGTGTCGCCTTTCGCTCCGCGAGAGAGCGCTCTTTCGCGGAGCAAAAGGCGACACTAGGCGACACTAGCCTGCTCATTGCTATAATAAGAGAATCGCTACATTAGGAGAATCAATATGCTAACCGTCCACGAACTTACGAAAACATTTCGACTCGAGAAGGGCGAAGTTTGCGCTGTCGACAACCTGTCGTTTACGGTTCAATGTGGCGAAGTGTATGGGCTGATGGGACCCAACGGAGCGGGCAAAACGACGTCGCTAAGAATGATTTTGGGTTTGCTGGAACCGGACAGCGGCTACGCGGAAGTCAACGGTGCTAGAACCGACCAGGATGCCAACGCGGTCAAGGCAAACCTTGGCTTTGTGTCCGCCAGCGACGGGGTTTATTCTTGGCTAACGGTTCGCGAAATGCTGCTTTATTTTGCCGACCTTTACGTAATGGCACCCGACGTCGCCGAGGCCAGACTGGAGACGCTGGCGGATCTGCTTGATATCCGCAAATTGCTTGATCGTCGCGCAGGAGCACTAAGCACCGGTCAAAAACAGCGGGTCACTTTGGCGCGCGGCCTCATCCATGACCCGCCAGTGATGCTGCTTGATGAGCCAACCCGTGGACTCGATGTCGTCGGCTGCCAAGCGATTTTTCATTACATCGAACAGCTTCGAACGTTGGGCAAAGCAGTTGTCATCTGCACCCACGGACTTGATGAGGCAGAGCGACTTTGTGATCGATTCGGTTTGCTGCACCAGGGAAAGCTGCGTTACGAAGGCACGCTTGATGAACTGCGAGAAAAGTCTGGACACGAACACTTGGTCGAGATGTTTGTCGAGCTACTGGATGAGGAAAAACGATCCGTGAATTTACCAATCACGAACAACGTCACTCTGATCTGAACGTTAAGGATCGTTCGATCAATGAGTGGGATAGGCTTCCAGCCTGTCGCATTGAAAATGACAGGCTGGAAGCCTATCCCACTTCAAAAACCGGACAGTTATTGATCGAACGGTCCATCGTACAGCAGGTTCTCAGTTGAGCCAAACTTTTTTTATGCAAATGAGCAATGATCGTTCGATTGGGCTAGGATAGCTGGACAGCCCAGTTGAAGCCATTACAGGAGTTACCCAGATGACGAACCTAACAATTTCCCGAACATTCCTTGGTGCACGATGTGTTCACGTAATGAGCCTCGCATTGCTCTGTGCGCCGATGACGGTTTTTTCCCAAGACGTGGCCAGCGCGCCTGTTGCCGCTCAAACACCTACCCCCAAACATGTGACCGCGATTGAGGAATTGATTCAAACCGACGTCTCGATTTCCGGCACCTTTGTCGCCAGGCAAACGAAAGAGATCGCGATTGCATCGAAACGAATTCAGCCGCTCGTCGTTGCGGAAGTCGCTGAGCACGGTGCTCGGGTTCAGAAGGGCGACGTGATCTTGCGATTGGAAGTTTCCAAGCTCGATGAAATGATTGCTGATCAGGAAGCGGTCGTCGCCCTTTCTGAGCTATCACTTAAAGAAGCCGAGTCACAGTTACGGATTGCGATGGGGCGTGCGCCACTGACCAAGGAACAGACTGAGTTAACGAAAAGGTACGCGGACGAGGATTTTAAGCGTTTTAGAGAGGTGGAGCATCCGTTTGCACAGAAAGCGGCTGAACAGAGTCTGCGTTCATCAAGTCAAAACCTGGAATACACTGAGGAAGAACTCAAGCAACTTGAGCAGATGTACAAGGCCGATGATCTGACCGAACAGACCGAAGAGATCATTTTGCGGCGGGCGCGCAACGATGTTGATCGCTCGCGCTTTTTCTTCGACCAAATGCAGAAAGAATATGAGAAGTCGACGAAGTTTACGTTGCCTCGAAACGTTAACCAGCAAGAGACTGCTCATCGATTGGCCGAACTGGCTTATGAGCAAGCCGTCGTAACGCAGTCGGTCGAGGTCGACAAGCAGCGAATCTCGCTGGATAAAACTCGCTTCGAGCACAAGCGAGCGAGCAAGGAACTTGCGGAACTTCGCCAGGATCGGAAGCTGATGACATTTAAATCGCCGATTGCTGGCGTCGTCTACTATGGGCGGGAGACGGACGGAAAATGGTCGTCGGTTGCGGAGTTGGCAAAGCGTCTTGCTCGTCACGGTACGATTGCGCCGCACGAAGTTGTCATGACCATCGTCGACAACGAATCGCTTGGCTTCGTAGGAAAGGTTTCGGAAGCCGATCTCGGCAAGATTCATCAAGGAGTCGCAGGACGTGTAACGCCTACCGCCCGTCCTGGCGAACGGTTAACCGCGAGAGTTCAAATCGTTGATGAAGTTCCGATCGCTGATGGTCTGTACCGGATGAACATCGACGTTGACACGACGCCACAACAACGGCTGGTGGCCGGAATGACTGGCACCGCAAAGTTTACGACCTACGCGAATGCCAAAGCGATCGTCGTCCCGGCCAAAGTTGTGTTCACTGACTCAAGCGATGACACGAAGAGGTATGTGTATGTCATGGGAAGCGATGGGCGGAGTGAACGTCGAGAGTGCGCGGTAGGAGTTACCTCGGGCGATCGCATCGAGATTGTATCAGGCGTTTTGGCAGGCGACAAATTGCTTGAAGAGAAACCGGCGTCGTAGCTTCGACGCACGCGTATCACGACAGTTGTTTCGCCACCAATTTTTGACATCCAAATAGCCCTCGATGCGATAGCGCACGGGGCACCTTTCCTTGCGGAGGATCGCCATGTTCGTCCAACCACATCGAATATCCCACGGGCTTGCTGCCTTGATGGTTTTCTGGGTGGGAACACTGCAAGCGGAGACGCCTGTGGAACCAGAACGTAAGTTGTCTGAGACAGCTCCCGTGCCTCGGAACATCGTATTACCAACGAAGGCGGAAATTGATCATGCGCTGACGCGAGGAGTTGATTTCTTGCTAGGTTCTCAGCACACACAAGGCTGGTGGGGATCAGCCACGCGCACGAAGAATTTAAACATATATGCTCCGGTCCCTGGATCGCATCACGCATTTCGCTCCGCCGTGACAGCGATGTGCGTGTCTGCGTTGGTTGAGACTGGTGGTGATCGCGCCGATGTCGCCGCAGCCATCGATCGAGGCGAAGCGTGGATGCTTGAGAATTTACCCAAGCTAAGGCGTGCGAATGGGGACGCACTGTACAACGTTTGGGGTCATGCCTATGCCCTCGAAGCGTTTGCTCGCTTGCATGCCTGGAGAAAAGATGATCCGGCAAAGCAAGCTGAGCTTTTGCGACAGATGGCGATCCAAGTTGAACTCTTGGGGCGTTACGAAACCGTTGAAGGTGGCTGGGGATATTATGACTTCAAAGCTCAGACTCAGAAGCCATCGGGAGACGCCAATAGCTTTACAACAGCCACCGTTTTGATTGCGTTCCATCGCGTGAGCGAGCTTGGGGTTGCGATACCGAAGAACCTCGTTGATCGTGGTCTGGCTGTCATCAAACGCCAGCAGCTTCCCAACTTAAGCTATCTGTACGCGTCCGATTTCAAGTTTCACCCTGGGTTTGACATTAACAAGCCCGGCGGAAGTGTGGGACGATCGCAAGTCTGCAATTTAGTCCTGCGGCTTTATGGTGACACGTCGGTGAGCGATGCGGCGATCAAGGCTTGGTCTGACCGGCTGTTTAGCCGGAACCTTTGGCTGGATATCGGACGCAAACGACCGATTCCTCATGAAGCATGGTTCTATGTGGCTGGTTATTTCTTTTATTATGGCCACTACTATGCGGCATACGGAATTGACCAGTTGCCGGAAAGCGATCGAGTTCCGCTGCATCACCAGCTAGCTCGGGTCATGCTCAAGCTGCAAGAATCGGACGGTTCGTGGTGGGACTATCCGCTATACGATTACCATCAGCCCTACGGAACCGCCTTTGCACTGATGACATTGAAGCAGTGTCAACCATCCGCAATTCCCGAATGATTCCGTGGCGATATCCCAAGTAAACTTCACTTTCCCACAATTTTGTACATAGATATGCCAAAACTTGCCGCGTTTCCGAAAGCTTACATGCATGCCCTCTGCAAAGATGGCTCGATGGTACTGTCCGAGTGGTTTGAACTCGCGTCTACCTTGGATATCGATGGACTCGAGTTTTATGCTGGTTTTCTGGAAATGGCCGATGAGTCACGTTGGCCTGATTTTCGTCGACAGGTCGAGGACATGGGGATGACGATCCCGATGCTCTGTTGCTCACCCGATTTTACTCACCCAGATGCTGCCTTTCGCGACGTTCAAATTGCCAAACAGAAACGTTGGATTGAAATGATTCATGTTCTGGGTGGACAATATTGTCGCGTTCTTAGCGGACAGCGGCGACCTGAGTTGTCACTCACCGAAGGGGTTGGGCTCGCAGCCGACTGTATCAAGACCTGCTTGCCGTTCGCCAAGCAGCATGGAATCACATTGATCCTTGAAAACCACTACAAGGATGACTTCTGGGAGTACCCCGAGTTTGCACAGAAAATGGACGTTTTTTGTGAATTGGTTGCGGCCATTGATGATCCATTCTTTGGCGTCAATTACGATCCAAGCAATGCCTACATCGCAGGTGACGATCCGCTTGAATTGTTAGCTCGCGTTTCTAATCGCGTCGTGACGATGCATGCCAGCGATCGATATCTGATCGAAGGCACACTCGAAGACCTAAGGCGTGAGGAAGGGGGCTCACTGGGTTACGTCAAACGACTTCGCCATGGTGAGATTGGCAAAGGGCTCAATGACTATGATGCGATCTTCACCGAACTTGCACGCGTCGGATTCGATGGCTGGATCAGTATCGAAGATGGTGTGGAAGGGATTGACCAACTTCGCCGTAGTGCCGATTTTCTACGCGGAAAGATCGCTCAATATTGGTAGTGATCGAAGCCTCGTCGGACTGTGACTGCGGGGCGGCCCAATGATGTTTTACGAATTCCAAAAGCCAGGATCACGCCGGCAATGAATCCACCGATATGTGCCCACCAAGCGACGCCAGTGGACTCACTGTTTCCAAGCGAAGATACTCCGCTGAACGCTTGCATCACAAACCAAATGCCTAAAAAGACCGGTGCTGGCAGGACGAAGTTGAAAAATGGAGGCAGAAACGCTTGAACGCGAGAATGCGGATATAAAACCATGTAGGCACCCATCACGCCGGCAATGGCACCGCTGGCACCGATCGTCGGAACAGGAGAAAAGGCGTTGCTAAAAAGATGGCTTAGCCCTGCGATAATCCCGGTGGACAAGTACATGAAGGCGTAGCCAATGTGTCCGAAACGGTCCTCGACGTTGTCGCCAAAGACATGGAGAAACCACATATTGCCAGCGAAGTGCATAAACCCTCCGTGCAAAAACATGCAGGTCACAAGCGTGAACCATGCAGGCACGGCTGCGGCCGCGAGTTCATGTTCCTGTTCGCGAACGAGTGTTCCCCTGGAAGTTGGTACGTATTGCTGCGTCGTCATCTTGGCAACTTCGCCGGGATGCGTCAGACGGACTGGCACCATGCCGTACTGCTCAACGATTTTATTACCCTTATCACCGCTGGACATCTGAGTAAAGAACGCTAATGCACAAAGTGCGATGATCGCGTAATTAACAACAGGTACAGAACTTGGTGGAATGTTATCTCGTAATGGGATCATGGGAATGGTCTTCGCGATTGTGTAGAATCTATTGCTAAAGCTTATCTCGATGATGAGCAAGTGACGAACCATGATCCATGGCAAAACGCGAATTTACCAATGAAACTTTTATGCGCCAAATTGAAATCAAGCACCGCCCGGAGCAAATCAGCTCGTCTGTCTTTATCGCGGATGGGGCGATGGTGAACGGGGATGTTTCGATCGATGACGACTCCAGTGTTTGGTTTGGAGCGGTTATAAGAGGTGATGTCGAAAAGATATCAATTGGCAAACGATCCAATGTTCAGGACTTAGCCGTCATTCATTGCGATCCGAATTTTCCTTGTTTGATCGGAGATGAGGTAACGATCGGTCATGCGGCGGTCGTACACGGTGCAGTCATTGAAGCCAGGGTGCTGATCGGAATTCGCGCGGTGGTGCTCAATGGCGCTCATGTTCGCGAAGGATCGATCATTGGTGCGGGGGCCGTCGTTACGGAAGGCGCAAACATTCCGCCAGGAAGTTTGGTCGTTGGTGTTCCCGGAAAGGTCATTCGCGACACGACGGCGGAGCAACGAGCGCATATTGTGCAAAATGCGATGCACTACGTCGATTCGGGACGGAAATATCGCGAAGCTAAAGCAACCAAATAGTGGATTGTCTTCTGTGTCGCCTTTCGCTCCGCGAAAGAACGATCTTTCGCGGAGCGAAAGGCGACACTAGTCTCCGCGTTCCCCGCAAGTGAATCCCGCTGGCTTGCCCAGCGGAAGTTTCGGCTTTAGCCCTACCAGGCGATGTTTCCCCGCAAGGAATCCCGCTGGCTCGCCCAGCGGAAGTTTCGGCTTTGGCCCTAAAGGGATTTGGTCGACGCAGCTTTCTGGTGTAGTAGGGCCAAAACCGAACGATCCGCTTGGCAAGCCAGCGGGATTTTCAACCGAGTTGGTGCCCTCTCGTAGGGTCAAAACCAAACGATCCGCTGGGCGAGCCAGCGGGATTTTTAACCCTATCCCATCAGTTCAGGAATTGGTCTTCCGTGATCCACAATCGGTGTGGGACGACCATTGAAATCTTTGATAAACGTACTGGCGGCATCAATCCCAAGGTGATGATAGATGGTGGCCAGAAAGTCGCCAGCGGAACAGGTGCGCTCGATGGTGTCTTCACCAAGTTTATCCGTCGCACCGATGAACCGACCGGTTTGAATTCCACCGCCAGCCCAAATGTTGGAGAACGCACGCGGCCAGTGATCACGACCAGGCTGAATCGTTCCTGCGGCAGCGCTGGCGTTACCTGCTCCGGTGCTTGCTGAATATTCAATTTTTGGCGTACGACCGAACTCACCGGTGACCACGACGAGCACGCGTTTATCCAGCCCTCGTTCATAGATGTCCTCAATGAGGGCGGAGACGGCTTGGTCGTATGCTTGCGCGCGAAATCGTAACGCATCGAAGACGTGGTGATTGACAGCGTGGTCATCCCAATTGGCAACACGTCCGCAAAGTGGTCCACTCAAGCTGCTGGTGAGTACTTCAACGCCAGCTTCCACCAATCGCCGCGCCATCAACAACTGTTGGCCCCAGGAATTGCGACCGTAGCGGTCACGTGTGCGATCGTCTTCCTTGGTTAAGTCGAAGGCATCACGGGTTTTGGGATTGGTAAGAAGTGTCATCGCTTGCGCTTCGAACTGATCAAGCGCACCGAGTTCACCCTGGCGATCAAAAGCTCGTTCGAGGTTGTCCAGCTTGCGACGCAATGACGTTCGGCGGTCCAGTCGTTGAATCTCCGATGGGTTTGACAGCCCGATGTTCGGAACCGAGAATGTTGGTGAACTTGGGTCACCGCTAACCGTAAACGGCGAATACGCGTCCCCTAGATACGCTGGTCCGTTGTATTCCAGCGGCGGATTGATACCGACGTAACGTGGCAGCGTATTGGTTCGCGATTCACCCTGCGAACGCAAGTAATTCGTGACAGTCATCCAATCTGGAAATTTTGGTTTTGGCTTATCACGCATGTCGGGATCGCCAGAGAGCATCTGCATCGAGCCAGCCGGATGCCCGCCAGCGGTCTGACGCATCGAGCGCAAGACGGTGAACTTATCAGCGATCTGCGCCTGCAGGGGGAGCAGTTCGGTTAACAGCAAGCCCGGTACTTTTGTCGAAATCGCTCCGAACGGTCCTCGATACTCGCTGCTCGCATTGGGCTTGGGGTCATAGGTGTCGATATGGGAGCAGCCACCAGGTTTCCAGACCATGATTACCGCAGTCTTTTCGCTGTTCGGTTTACTAGCGGCAGGCGTTGCCGCGCCCGCGCCTTGTGTCTCCGCAACTTGTGCGTCGACGGCTTGCGCGTGAGCCGCTTGCAATCTTAAGATTCCCGGCAAACTCAAACTGGCAAATCCGGCTAATCCCATCCGCATGAAGCCACGGCGTCCTGACGCGCCAAACGCGTACGGTCCGGGGCATGGGGTAACGGATGAAGCATGAAATGGATCACTCATTTTGTCTCCGGTGGCTTAACGCGAATCGATATCGGTTCGGAAAGAACAATGTCAACGGTATCTTGAGGAGGCGTCTTGTCGAGACTGAATTTGGCTACGGCGCTTCCATAAAACGCAATCAAATAATCACCAGGTGGTGTTTTCAAGGCAGCGAGATCGAGAACGGCATTCGACGTTTCTGTGGTCAGCGACACATCAAATCGGGGCATCTGTTCGAAGCCATCGCCGAAAGTATGGAGTTGCAATACTGAGCCAGAAAAATCATTACGACGCGTTTGTACGAGCGGTATGGTCAACTTTTCACCAGCGGTAACTTCCCATGTTTTCTTTTCGTTCGCCGTGATTGTAATCGGTGCTGGCTCTAAACCTGAGACGGATACAGGCAAGCCAGATACTAACCTTGGACTGGGGATTTCGCCCCATGAGTCGACGATGGGCCACGCAGGGGCTGCCATTTGAACGGGACGTGAAATCGGTTTTTCGTCACGTTGCGATCTCCCATAGAAATTGACATTCGCGACCGCTTGCGGTGCATCTTGGGCAGCCGTAATTAACATCACCCCTCGGTTTTTCCCAGCCGGTATCTTCAGTCCTTGAGCCGTTACCCCGTTGGGCAATCCTTCCATGACCAACTCGATTTCGCCGTTGAAACCATCTCTGCGGACGGTGACAACTTCAAGGGCAACCGTCAATCCGCCACGCAATGCAAGTGGCTTCGACAACGCTGCACGGTCACCGTTACGAAGCTCCATATGCAGTGCCCAGGCAGCCAGGGAAAAATCAGGCGCAGCTTTGCGGATGATCAATCGGTAGATGTTTTTGGGATCGTTGCGAGTGCCGCCGAACAGATCGGATATTTGCAGGCGATGGACGCCGTCTGCTTTAATCTCAAGTTTGCCGATAATGTCCAATGACCCGCCATCATACGGAGGACCGTCATAGGCATAGCCGTTGCTCGATATCTTCACGGGGCTGGCGATGTCGAAAAATTCTGCGACGTCGGTCAACACCGTTGCGGGACCGTCGCCGCTTACATGTTGAATAACGATCGACGGATCCGTTGGTCGACCTAAGCGTTCCGACGCGACTTCAATCCACCACACGTCTCCCTTGGTCGCCGTGAATTCAAAATGGTCAACATCGGCTGCTGGGAAGAAGCTGCCGGCGATATCGCATGGCAGCGAAATTTTTTGGACTTGCGATTGCAAATCGTTGGGTTCGGTCTCCTTTGACTCCGCAACGACGGCGAGTCCTTCCGGAGGCCATGAAAATGAGTTGACTGTTTTGGTGGATGCAAATTCTGGCATCGGTGCATCGGCTGCGATTTCCCGTAAACACAATCGGTAAAAGTAAGCTGGCCCACCTTTGAATGTCAGGTCATGCACTTTGATCACCTGCTTGCCGTCTTCCGTCGCCGAAAAATCCAGCGTACCGCCACGTCGTTCAACCACCAAATCACGGCCTGCCGAATCGCCAATGATCAGCACCGGGTCCAGCTTGGAATCGATCCCGCGCGACGCACAATTCACGATGTAACGTTGCCCTTTGCGGGCCTGAAAAACGTAATGATCGATCGATTTTGCCGTAGCCACGGCATTGCAAATGGAGTTTGGCTTCAACTCCATTGCACTCGCCAAAGCCGTATTCGCCGTGGCCTGAATTTCTGGTAACGAGTCGACCGAAAAGACACGTGACGAAGATATTCCAAGTCGCGACATCAATGTCGCTTCATGAATCCCCAGCGGGCAGTCAGCGGCGATCGTCACAACATACTTGTTCGGTTCAGCTTGCCCATTAGCATCCAGTTTTTTCGTGGCGGTCAGGCCAGGATGTGTGAATCGCAGGTCGCCCGGGGCTTCAATGTTTTCACCGGTAATCGTCAGATCCACCTGCGAGCCTACGGTTCCTCCCATCGGCATCGTCGTCAGCAATCGAGGCAGCGGCAGACATACCGATTGCGCAATCGCCTCCGACCCAATGTTGATTAGCGAAAGGCTGACCAGCACAAGACCGAGAAGGAACAGCCTTGTAGTGAAGTTTGATGTGCGAATCGGATTCAGCACCAGTTTAGTTTCAGTCATCGTGTCTCGGTACATCGACATGTTTTTTTTAAGTAAGGCCCGTTCGATCAATCACTGTCCGGTTTTTTAAGTGGGATAGGCTTCCAGCCTGTCATTTTAAATGCGACAGGCTGGAAGCCTATCCCACTTGTTGATCGAGCGATCCTAACGGATCAATGGTTAAACAAAAATTCTTTGGTGTTGATCAACGCCCAAATTAGGTCTTGGAAATTTTCTTGAGTTGCAAGTTGAGAGTCGATAGGGTTGCCCGCGGGATCAAGTCGTGGCTCGGCCAGATAAGCGAGCGAGACCTTCCATTCATCAGGTAACGGTTCGCGGGAAAACGCAGCTAAATAGATTTCACGAATTTTGTCTTCTACGGGGACGCTGGACTTCGACAGCAGTTCGGCCCGGCCATTCGCCGCTGACAATTTCGACTTGATATCCGAAGCGTTGAGTAGATGCAGGCTCTGCGCAAGACTTGACGATTGAATTCGTTCGCATTCGCAGACACTTTCGTTTTCTGGGCGACCGAAGACCTTTAAAAAAGGCGAGGCGTTGTTGTAGCTGTTATCGGGAAGAGCGATCGCTCGCGTGCCCGTCGGCAGATTCGCGAAATCAGTGCGAGTCCCTGCTAAGTCATCAATGGCATCGAGCAAGGCCTCCGCGTGCAACCGTTGAGGATAGTATCGCGAGTAATTTTGCTGATCGGCCAAGTTATAGTCGTTTGGGGTGGCGCTAAGCTGATAGGCATTGGATCTCACGATTGTGCGGACCAAGTCCTTAAGATCGAACTGCGACGCGATAAAGTTCTTTTCCAGCGCCGCAAGCAGTTCTGGATTGGTAGGCGGATTGGTATCGCGGATATCGTCCTCGGGCTCGATCAAGCCGCGTCGAAAGAAATGCTTCCAATATCGGTTGACCACTGATTTCGCAAAATAGGGATTGGCTGGATCGCTCATCCAATCCGCCAATTTCAGTCGTGGATCTTCGTCCGCCGAGATCGGCGGGATGGTGTCACCCAAGGCTGCTGGTTTGAGCAGGACTCCCGTCTTGATGTTGGTGGCTCCAGCGACGCCTCGTTTATGAAAGATCATGTCTTCACCGCGCGTCGACGTTGGCTTTCGCCCCACTTGGCTGAAGAATGCTGCGAAACTGTAGTAGTCGTCCTGACTCCAGCGTTCGAACGGGTGATGGTGACACTGACAACACTGCATGCGAACGCCGAGAAACAGTTGCGCGACATCTTCGACCTGCTGCTTGGGTTCCTTCACGCGTTTGTACCACGCGACCGGTGGATTCGCGATCACGGTTCCCGTCGCGGCGAGTAGTTCGCGAACCATTTTGTCGTAAGGTTTGTTCGCCAGCAGACTGTCACGCACCCAGGCAAAGAATGCGAAGTTGGAAGTGATGTCGCTGGCGTCATCACGGCGATTCTTCAGCATCGCGGTCCATTTATTGGCAAAGTAGTCCGCATATTCCGGGCTTCGCAATAATCGTTCTATCGCCTCATCACGTTTGTTGAGTTCCTGACTGGCCAGGAAAAGTTTCGCCTCTTCCTGGGTTGGTAGCCGGCCAGCGATATCTAAGGAAATGCGACGTAGAAACGTGGTGTCATTACATACTGCTGACGGAGGAATTCCAATTTCTCGCAGGTTGGCGAACACCAGCTCGTCGACAAAATTTCTTGATGGAGGAACGCTATCGACTGCCGCTCCGAGCGGTATCGACGCATTAAAAACGGACACCTTGCCTTGATAGCGAACCATCACGGCAACTTTACCGGGAATGTTTGAGACTTTTACTAAGCCACCAGAAGTCGTTTCTGCCATGCTCTTGTCGTTGGACTCAAAGAGCGCTTGGTCGGTGACGTCTCGTTCGCTGCCATCGGAGTAGCTGGCAATCGCTTTCAATGGCTGTTCACCGTTGATAAGTACGGTTGCGCGACTGGGCTGAACATTAATCGCGACCAGGGCCGGAGCGTGATCAGCGTCGTAAGCAGCACCTTGACGAATCCAGTTGAGCAGCAGCGAGTATCCCGCAGAATCCGACGGCAGTCGTACACCACCGCCATGCGGCATCGCTCCCGATGCTTTTAATAGGAGCAGGCTTGTCTCCGGCGCTGCTGGAAACAAACGGCGACCGCGGCCCTCCAGCACTAAGTGCTCGTAATCGTCCTTTGACTCGAATCCCAACAATGAAAGCTGAAACCCGTTTTGACCGCCGTTCGCTTTGGCATGACAGACACCTGCGTTACAGCCAGCCTTCGTCAAAACAGGGACGACGTCGTTCACAAAGCTAATGAGACGAGCCGAATCGTTAGCCAGAACCGGAGGTAACGGCAAGCAAACGAAAACAAGGCCGCACAACAGGATTGTTATCAGCAGAACATTTAGCTTTAGATTGGTAGAACCGTTGGCCATCTCGGATTCACTTCAGGCCTTAAGGAGGGATGCCACGATTTTGAAGTCGCGTCACGTATCGGGGCGGGAATTCAGGACCAGTTTCTGAAGTGGGATCGGCTTCCAGCCTGTCATTTTTAATGCGACACGCTGGAAGCCTATCCCACTGCCTACATGGTAACGTCCTTTTGCAAGTCGTAGGCCATTTTTAGCTCTAAAAATAAAAAAACCAGGCAAGAAACAGTTCGCAAAATCGAAGCTTGCGTAAACTGGCTAAAACACGCCATGAATTTGTCGACCTGCAGACGGCGATATACCCCGTCAACGGCTGGCGCGAAATCTGGTAGCTTTAGCTATCACGGCGACTTGCTGCTGTGACGCAATCAATTTTGACCGTCAACGGCTGGCGCGAAATCTGGTAGCTTTAGCGGCTGGAAATGTCGCGACAGCGCGATGCAACTTGACAATCAATAGGGTTATTCGAAGTGAGCAATAAAACCATTCCCGAAACCATCATCATTCGAAGTTGGCCGAAATTAATTTTTCTTTGGCCGACCGCCTTGCTCGCTTTTTTGGTCGGCATTGGGACGATCTACATGCCGGGCTGGCAGGATGCAATGGGCGCAACGTTTTTGATCTGCCTGGCGCTGAACATGATGGTGTTGTGTTTTGACTTTCCGCGGTCAACGTCGCTGACCCTGTTTATCACCATTGCCGCCATCGTGCTGGGACTGGTGCTGCTGAATCAGCGTTTTGCAATTTTCGTACCATTAAAAAATTGGCTTGAAAGTTTGGAGCTTTACGCGTCACGGGATTTTTACTTTTCCATCGCGTTGATGATGGGGCTGATGTATTTCGTGATGACATTCATTACCCGATTTGACTATTGGGAGTTATCTTCGAACGAGTTAATTCATCGCACAGGCCTGATGGGTGACGTCGAACGTTTTTCAACGGCAGGCTTAAAGCTGAACACAGAGATCAAGGATGTTTTCGAGTACCTGCTTGCCGGTGCCGGGCGAGTGATCATGGATATTCCTGGGAATCCACGACCCATCGTACTAGAAAACGTACTGCGAATTCGTAAGTTGATGGCGCAGTCGCAGGATATGCTCAGCCGCCGCATGGTTCAGGTAACGACAAACATCGCATCGGAGCACCAAAATTCATCCACCCATGAAGACGAGCAATGAATAACAGTGTGTATCGTCATGAAAATTACAAGCAAGTCGAATCGACCTGCTCGTTATCGATTTCCTGCCAACGCTCGCGAATCAGATTCAGCTTCCGGTCCACCGTGCGCCGCGCTCGACCGATTAGTTCTGCGATTCGCTCGTTGGTGTGACCCTCGAGTTTGAGCAAGGCAATCTCTCGCAGCCCTTCATCGTCCAGGCAATCGAGCATTCGCCGCAAGTTTTCAACCATTTCCACGGCGGTTTCTGGCGTGGGAGAGTCTCCGAAAAGTTGATCGAGGGATGAACTGTCCGAGGCGCTGACGTCCTGCTTCGCCACAGCGGATTCACCGACTTCATGTTTCCTTCGACGTCCGTCGCGGCGCAGTAGATCCTTCGCTTTGCGATCGGCCAGCATGACCAAGATTTGCCACAAATCATTTCGATCTTCGAGCTTCGGAAACTGTCCTGATTGAACGCCGCGCAGGAAATTCTCAAAGGCCACAATTGCAACATCTTCTTCGTCCGCCATCCGACGCGGCATACCTTTCAGTTTACTGCAAGCAAATCGGACCAGTCGCTCGTAGTAGCGTTCCCACAGCAACTGGGCCGCCTCTTGGTCGCCGTCGCGAAACTCTCTCATCCAATTTGTAACGGAGCCATCCGTAGGCATGAGCTCTCTCCGGCAAGTAAAGGTCGCGGGGCAAGAACAAGTACACCATCCGGTGCGACAAATTGCAAGAGAATTCCGTCTCGGGGCCGCTGATGGAGCTAGAACTGCCGGTTGATCTGGAGTTGAAATTCGCTGTCGAACAACCGATCGTCGTCGGTGAAGACATCGGGCGACCCAGAGTTTTCTAGTGGAAAGACGCCCGCCACGCGGACGTTTGTGCCGTGCGTCAACTGTAGGTGCAAGCCGACCGTAAAGTTGGAAATATCGAACGAATTGCTCGACACGGCGGGAAATCCCGAAACCAGTGGCAGCGATACAAAATCAGCGTTGCCCATCGTCGAGGTGTAGTGATACTCCAACACTGCAGCCAAGCCACGATTCCAGATGGCGTTGGGGTTCTGCCAAAGCCAAACACCCGCAGACAAGTCGACAAACAGGATCGGCTGATCCGTAAGAATCCCGGTCTCCAAGACGGGTCCCAAGGCATCACCAGCGAGGCTCCTGCCCTCAACGCGATTGCCGTTCAACGGCGCATCAATCTGCGTAATCGCCTGATAGAAGTACTGATCGTTCGGATGATACATGGCTGCCAGGAAGGGCAAGACGTGAACGGAATCGTTGTGAAGACGGAAGCCAGCGCCATCCAAAGGAGCGATAACATCCAAGTCGCTTCCTGTGGGAACAGTCACGCCTACACCGGTGGAATACGCCGTGTCGCCGTCATCGTACAGCAATCGTTTGAACGATAACGCCAGATCACCGACGTCTCCGGTCTCGACGCGGACGATTGATCCTGGGGCGGCAAAGTCAGCCCCACCGGTGACATTCATGCGCACGTCGATCGAACTCCAACCTTCCTGGAACGTGCGCTCAAAGCCTACCGTGTGGCGATCGACAGAAAGACTGGTAAGCGTCGTAAACGGGCCGACCGCGTTGACTTCTACGGCATTGTGGAAGTGATGATACATATAGTAGACGCGATCCTGAGGGAGCGCTTTGCCATTTTCGGCGAGTTTGAATCCGCGACTGCCGCCCGCCAACGGCGCGTCGCCCGTCGAAAACGGGAACGATCCCTGGCTCATGTGAATTCCGGAAAACGAGAAATCACCGAACATGTTCGGCACGCCGGCCAGGCGCGGACTTGTGGATCGTCGGCTCTGATCGGAGAACAGAGAATCGAACAGCGCGAACCCGGCGGGGGCGGTGCTCTTAAACACCGTTGGATTCTGCGTAACGGAAAAAGGCATTGGATTCTGCGCGACGGCAAGAGACCGTGGACGAGCGGCGAGGCGACGGACTGGTAAGGCAACTATCGCAGGTGGCTCTTGCGGTTCCACCAATTGTGCGAATGCCGGTGTCGTCGGGAGGATGCATTCTGCGATGACGAACAAAGTCGTAATGAGGATCGCCAGCGAAGCGCCGGCCGCTCGCGGTAGCTGATCAACAACGATAGTTTCTTGAATTGCCATGTACTCGTCCGTCAGTGGCGCGGTTAGTAGCAGGGAACAGACTAATCCAGCAGCCAAATGACAATTAGCTCGCTCGCTCGAGCGCACAACCGGCAGTGAGCCTGCGCACCGTGCTATCGGCGTGTCTGTCCAGTTGGCTCAAGGTAAAAGACTGGACGTCTGGCTGTGCCGTGCTCAGGCATTATGCAAGTTGCAGGGTTATTACTTGACATGCCGGAGTTGAATGTAACTGACACCAGCTACAGGATGCGTCGCATTGCTGGTCCCGAATGGAAGATTTGCAACGCTCTTTCCGTCTGTTCGATTTGGACCGGTAATTGGGCGTCGTCAGGCAGGTGCCGCAAGAACTGCAACAATCGAGTCCGCAGCCCTTCCAACTCAGCAATTGCCTCTTCTGGGCGGCCGGTCTCATACAACGATGCGGCGACCATTTGTCGAGTCTTGATATAGTCCCGACGCACGTCAGCGAGTGCAACATTCCCTTCGAGGATACCATCCAAATGCTGGATCGCTGCGGCGAAACCCGATAGCGCTGTCGGCACTTGGTCTTGGTGCAACAAGGTCTGGGCTTGTGAAATCAAAATTCTCGCCAGATTGACGCGAAACTCAACGACGCTCGGATTGGCTCTCACCAGTTCCGAGCTTTGGTCAAACGCCGCGGCATTCAAACTCGCCGCTTCCTCGAACTGGCCACTCGCGAACAGCAAGTCGGCCAGCAATCGTCGGCAAATTGCCTGCCGGTGGAGGTTCATAAGGTCGGTCGGATTGCTTAACACCAGTGCGTCAAATCCACGAATCGCCTCGCGAAGGTTGCTCTCGGAATCGTCCCGGAATTGCCGCAAGACATCCGTCGCGAACGCCGAACCGGCGAACGAAAACACGTCGTATTCGAGCTGTCCTAGACTATAGTAGCCCATCGCCAGATCGCGCTGGACGAGCATCACGCGGTCTTCTCCGGCAGGAATCTTTAGTCGAATCGCTTGCGCCTGCCTAAGCAAAGTCCGCGCCTCGTCGGTTGCGCCGGTGTCCTTCGCCAGCAATCCGCGATTCATGATCACGCTTGCTAATTTGCGTTGGCGTTCGACCGAGTTTGGATCTTGACGTGCGATGGACTCTCGCAGACGGAATGCTTCTTCAAACGCTTCCTTGGCCGCCACGAACTCATGCATCTGGTGTGAGCAGCGTCCGATTGCATTGAGTGAATCGGACAAGGCCGCCGTGTGGTCGACGCTTTCGGGACTTTGCCGAAGCAACCCGCGTTGGATGTTGCGAGCTTGTCGATACGCGATCAACGCCTGCTCCGGCGACTTGAGTTGCTCGTCGATGAAACCGACGCGAAACTCCGCTAATCCCATTTCCGCCTGCAGTTCCGGCACATCCGCGCGGTGCGAGAGAAACTGTTCGTAATATTCCCTCGCGCGGTAGAGGAGCGTGCTGCGCAACGGCTGCATGCCCGGCTGATTCAACAACGTGTCATCGCTGACCGTCGTAAAAAGGTCTTCAACGGCGTGGTTCCCCAGCCGGAAGAACTGTTCCGCTTGCTCGCGCGCTTGGCGAGTTTCCTCAAGCGCTCGCGACGTCAGCAGGTACGAAACGGTGGAGATTAGTGCGACGGCAAACAAGCTGGCGACCACTGCGCCGGAAAGTGAAGCCGTGACGGGATTCCTCCGACACCACAGCCACCGCCGTCGCCAAATACTAATCGACCGGGCCAGAATTGGTTTGCCCGCCAGATGGCGCTGCAACTCGTCGGCCACTTCGCCGGCGGACTGATACCGATGCGCCGGTTCCTTGAACAGGCACTTCAACGCAATCGTTTCCAGATCAAGCGGCACCGCATCGTTCAATTGCCGCGGCGGACGAGGGTCGACCTCAAGCATTTGGCGAATTAGTTGATGCGAGGTTCCTCGGAACGGACGTTCGCCAACGAGCAACTCGTAGAGCATCACGCCCAAGCTATACACATCGCTGCGGCCGTCGACACAATGCGCATCGCCGCGAGCTTGCTCGGGGCTCATATAAGCTGGCGTCCCCAGCACGTCGCCAGCTTGTGTGACCATTGCGTCGTCATCCAACTTCAATGCGAGACCGAAGTCCATCAATCGGGGTTGCGTCGGAGAGCCGTTTTCGAGAATGACGTTCGATGTTTTTAAGTCTCGGTGTACGACACCCCGCGAGTGTGCATGTTCGAGCGCCGCGGCGATGGCGGCGATGAGCCCGGCGGACTCTCGGCTGCTGAATGAAGTGTCACCGATTGCTTCAGCGAGTGTGCAGCCAATCACGAACTCACTCACCATGTACGTGCAGGTGGATGTGCGTCCCACGTCGTAGACTCGGACAATTCCTGGGTGATCCAATTTGGCGACAACGCTCGCTTCGCGTTCAAATCTATCCCGGTCCTCAGTCGATGCAAAACGGTCTGGCCGCGGGATTTTGATCGCCACTAACCGCTGCATGGATCGATGGCGAGCCTTGAACACGACTCCCATCCCGCCACGGCCGATGACCTCCAAGAATTCAAACTCGTCACTAAGCTCGGCCGCCACTTCCCTGGCGAAGCGATCGAGATTGTCTGTTGCCGTCGCGTCGGTCTGACGTCCATCGTTGGACGCTTCGCCCAAGGCGTCTTGTTCGCTGCTGAAGACCTCGGCGATTAGCCTGGAGCGATCGGGGAAACGATCGAAATATTCATGTGGCGTCGGATTTTCTCCGCACTTCCGCCGATAGGTGAATTCCAGTCCAAGCAATTCGCTGAACAGCTCCGCTGAGTCCGATGCTTCGGCGGCGAACGCGTTGAAGTCCGGCCGCTCTCCGGTCAGCCACGCACTCTCGAAACGATCACACACATCTTCGAGGAGTCTGCGTTTCTCCCAGGCCAGCGGTCGGGATTCGCCTGGTATGGCATCGCGCATGGTCGTGGGTATTCCGGTAGATCGTTCGGCGGCACCAGTGGCGAGTTTTCCCGCCTGTACGACCGCCTTGCGAGGCGAATCGGGCACGTTGCAATAGCGTCATACGGATCATAAGTGACGCGATACGCGCCACGCAAGCAGACCCGATAAAACGAGGAATGAATTCCTGCGACGAAACAGGCTATGAAATCTTTCCAACCTGATGTCGCAAGATACTCCTGGCTGGCGAGTATCCATCAGAGCGAAGTACAGAATGCCAAAGAGTTCCACACCGTAAATCAATTCGAACTGAAACAACACTCAGCAGAAAGGTCCATGATCATGCCCCTCAGCCAACTTGTTGACCATTGGAAAATGCGGACCGGAAAGTCGACACGACGTGCCGCACGGAGGAAGCCGCGTCAGGCCCGTCTCTCGTTCGAATCGTTAGAAGAGCGAGCATTGATGGCTGTTTTTTCAATCGATCCGATTCGTGGTTCCGATTCCAACCCGGGGACGGTCGCGCAGCCTTTTCAGACGCCGCGCAACTTATCTTGGGGTACTCCAAATTACCGACCATTGGCAGCGGGAGACACGGTGTATTTGCGCGACGGCGTGCATAATTGGTCCAACTTGTTAACAGAACGCCCAAGAGACGCGGAGCCGGCAGCGTTCGTCATCTTTCAGCGCCCCGGCACAGCGACCGCGCCGATCACGATTCAGGCATTTCCCGGCGAGCACCCGATCATCAAAGCTCGTGAGAGTGGCGCGGCGAACTCCGCAATTTATGTGGGACAGTCAAGTCATGTGAAAATCCTTGGCTTAGAAGTGACCGGAACATACGGTCCTGGCATTCGGATTTCTGAATCAAGCAACGTTGAGATTGCCAACAACTACATCCACGACATCGATGGCAAGCAGGACAACAACATCGCGGGTATTTACACAGTCGATACGGTTGGGCTTCGAATCCATCACAATCTGTTGCATGACAACTATGACCATGCTCGCGCTGAAATGGGCGGTGAACCGCAACGAGCCAACAGCCGCAACATCGTGATCTTCGGTGATGGCAGTGACCGTGTCGAAGTGGACCACAATAAGGTCTTTAACACACCTCGCGCCGATGGCCGAGAAACCGGAGAGGGAATCTGGGTGAAGCACGCCAGTGAGATTCCTAATGCGACCTTCGAATTCCACGACAACATCGTGCGTGACGTGTTCTTTAGCGCCATTGGGAGCCAGACTCCGAACACATTCATGCATCACAATTTGATTGTCAATGGAGCACCCTACTACATCGAAGGCGGTGCAAACGTGACGGCCGTCAAAGGCCATCGGCTGGAGCACAACACCTTTGTAGGCAGCGGTGCCATTAACGTCCAAGAGACGAACGGATTGTTTCCGTCGTCGAACATCATGCGGTTTCGGAACAACATCGTGGTCGATGACGAATCTGACTATAACGTCAACAATGGGATCATTCGGATCTCGACGTATGGACCGGATGCCGATTATCAACGCGTCGTCACGCCGCAGAATTTGAATTTTGACGACAACATCTACTTCAATCCTGCGGCGGTCCCACGGTGGAATATTTTCGGTGCCAACGGCGGCGAGTACGGACAACTGGGTGGGCTCTGGGATTTAGCGAGGTGGAAAGCGGTCGGTGTCGACGCCCATTCGATCGCCACCAATCCGCAACTCAACCCGTCGTTCATTCCCGCGAATCCAGCAGCAGCAAATGCCGGTTGGCTGGCTGGCGGACAACCTCGATTGACGTTGTACGTCCCACAGGACAAGTTTCGGGAATCGGGCGGAGCGAATGCCTCGTCGCTGACCATTGTTCGAGCGGGCGTCAGTTTGGCACTCCCATTGACGGTGACACTGACCACCAGCGACTCCACGGAGATTAAACTTCCAGGAACGGTTACGATTCCTGCTGGAGTCGCTTCGATCCAGGTGCCGATCGCGGCCATGGACGACAATCGCGCTGAGCCGACACGCGCGGTGCAGATCTTTGCATCTGCCTCGGGCCTGATCCAAGGGAGCGAATGGGTGCGGGTCCTGCAAGATCCAGTCGGGACGCCATTGCCCACGCTTGCCGTTTCCGATGTGAGGGTCGCCGAAGGCAATCCGGGTGGCTCGCAAGTCTACGCAACTTTCACCGTGACCGCGTCCTCAAATTCCGCGACGTTCGCGCCGGTAACATTCACTTACACCACTGCGAACGGCACTGCGCGGACGGGCGAAGACTACACGGCCGTGAACGGCCAAGTCACGCTTACGCCCCAACAGCGTAGCGCGCTCGTGTGGGTGCCCATTCGTCCGGACACGGCGATCGAGCCCAACGAGACGTTTTTTCTGCGGTTGAGCAACGCAACCGGTGCCACAATCAGCGATGGCGAAGGACTTGGCACGATTCGCAACGATGACGTGAGCGCCCTGCAAGCTGACTTCGATGGCGACCTTAAAGCGGACCGGTGTGTTTGGAGGCCATCCACTGGCACATGGTATGTTACCAATTCGTCGAACGGAAACGCGACGACGCAACAATGGGGGCTGCCGACCGATGTGCCGGTGAACGGCGACTTTGATGGAGATGGACGGACGGACGTCGCGGTCTGGCGGCCTTCGAATGGGACCTGGTATGTCATCCAATCGAGCACTGGCGGTTCCCGGACACAGCAATTGGGCTTGCCCAACGACATCGCCGTTACGAGCGATTACGATGGCGACGGCAAGACAGACTTCGCAGTCTGGCGGCCCTCGAACGGGACCTGGTATGTCCTGCAATCGACTACGGACACCCTGCGAACGCAACAATGGGGATTGCCAGGTGACTTGCCCGTGCCAGGAGATTACGACGGCGACAGCCGCACGGATCTTGCTGTCTGGCGTCCATCGACGGGGACTTGGTTTGTTATCCAGTCAACCACCGGCAGCCAACGCACTCAACAATGGGGGCTGCCGGGGGATATTCCCGTGCCGGGCAACTACGACGGCGACGGCCGCATGGATTTTGCCGTGTGGCGGCCATCCAGCGGAACGTGGTACGTGCTGCAATCGAGCAATGGCGTCTCTCGCACTGAGCAATGGGGTCTTGCCGACGACATCCCGCAGCCCGCAGATTTCGATGGCGACGGCCGCACCGACTTTGCCGTGTGGCGACCGCAGTTCGGGAATTGGCATGTGATCCAGTCAAGTACTGGCAAGGCCCTTACGTGGCAGTGGGGCCTGCCCGAGGATCGACCTGTCGCGAATGCGTTGGTGGCATCGCTGACGCAGCGAGTGAGATCGTCTTAGCGGTCGTGCGCGACCATAGCTGCTACCGAAAAAGCCTGACTCCAATGTCGCAGGACACGGTTGACTGGCGAGTATCCATCAGAGCGAAGTACAGAATGCCAAAGAGCTCCACACCGTAGATCAATTCGAAGTAACACAACACTCAGCAGAAAGGCCCATGATCATGCCCCGCAGCCAACTTGTTGACCAATGGAAACAGTGGAGTCGAAAGACCGCTGGCCGTGCTTCTCGACGGAAGCCTCGTCAGGCCCGGCTCGCATTAGAGGCGTTGGAACAGCGCGTGCTAATGACCGCGTCACCGGGGCCGTTGGCGGATCATGTGGGTGTCGTTCGCGACGGCCACACATGGTATCTATCGCCAGAGGTGACGGGCACCGGCACGCAGGAAACTCGCGGTTACGGTTTGCCGAACGATCAATTTCTCACGGGCGATTGGAATGTAGACGGTGCACAGGATCTGGTTGTGGTTCGCGTCAACGCTCAAGGTGGCCTGACCTGGCTGATCGACCTCGGCAGCGACAACATTCCCGACCTGCAACACAACTACGGACTGGCCGGAGATACTGCGGTTCTAGGTGATTGGAATGGTGACGGGATCGACGACCCTGGTGTGGTGCGCGGCAATCCAGCCGCCGGACGTCTCGATTGGTACTTGGACACCTCGCGCGTGGAGAACGCTAACCCGACTCCACGAGCCTATGGCCTGACGTCTCGCGGTGACCGGCCGGTCGTCGGCGACTGGAATGGTGATGGACGCGATGATGTCGGAGTGGTGGCAAACGGGCCCGGCGGGCTGTTGACGTGGTATCTCGACACCAACGGGGACAGTTTCCAAGACATCACTCGTGGATTTGGATTGGTCTCGCAGGCACCGACCGCCGTAGTGGGTGACTGGAATGCTGACGGACGCGATGACCTGGGCGTCGCCGTGGTGAGCAATGGCGGAATCACTTGGTTGTTGGACACCTCCGGCGACCAGTTTGCCGACATCACCAAAGCCTACGGATTGGCGGCTGATCGGCCCGTGGTCGTGAACCGGACGAACAGCGTTTCCGGGCATGATCGCGACGATCAAATGACAGAAGCGACGGCTCTCGGCGCGTTGAACGGAACGATAAGCGAGATAGGAAATATCTCATTTTCGACCGATGTGGACATGCTCTCCTTCACCGTCACCGCCGGTCAGACCGTCAGCTTCGACATCGACACGCCGACGAATGGTCCTCCGGGACTGGGCTCGTACCTGCGAGTTTTCGATGCCCAGGGCAACGAACTGGCCGCGAACAATGACCGTGTGGCACCGGGAGATCCACTACCGCCTTCCGACGACCCCGATGGATTCGATTCGTACATCCCTTTCACTTTTACTCGAGGCGGCACCTATTACGTCGGAGTCTCGAACTGGCAGCACCGCAGCTACAACCCGGCGACGGGAGCGGACGCCCTTGGTGCTGATCCGAAGTGGCTTACCGGAGTATACACGTTGGTGATCACGGCTTCGACTCTGGACGATCGCTACGAAGAGAACGATTCCATCGCGGCTGCGGCGAACCTGGGCCTGTTGACGACAACGCAAAGTTATGCGCTCAGCTTACAAGACGGCATCGATTGGTTCCGCTTTTCAATCGGCAGCGGCGGCACCTCGGCCTCAACGATTACCACGCAATTCAGACACTCACAGGGCGACATTGATATCGACCTCTATGACGCGAACGGAAACTTGGTTCGCCGATCCAATGGCGTCACGGACAGCGAAACAATCTCCATGGATCGGTTGGCCCGCGGCACTTACTTTCTGAGAGTCTATGGCTACAACGGTGCGAGAAATCCTAGCTACACCTTAACACTCCGTCCGCCCGGAACGACTCCGGTTGCCGATAAACAGTTGTACGTTAACTTTGACGGTGCTGCGCTCTCGAACGCTCAGCTTCGACAGTGGGCGCACGGGCAATGGCAGCCCAGCAACGTTGATCCTGAGGGGGACGGCATCCAAGTTCGCCCGTTCTTGCAAGGTCAGCGCCTTAACGGCCAAAGAGAAGCGATCATCAGCCAGATAATGACGATGGTCCAAACGGACCTGACGCCGTATGGTATTCAAGTGCTGCGACACTCGGGCGGCGCGATCGATGGTCGTGGCGTCACAACGATTTTCGTAGGTGCCAATCCCGGATTGGGGCATGTCGCGGGCGACATCGACTACGGTAATGACAATCTAACGGACATCGCGTTTGTGACCAATGAAAACTGGGGTACGGCCAGCCGCACTGCCATGGCGTTGGCGGACACAGTTCTCCACGAAGCCGGGCACACATTCGGTTTGCACCACGTCAACACCAACGTCAACGGCCGCATCTACCACGAATCGATGGGTTTCCGTTATTCCCAGCCGGATCAAACCCAATGGGTCCAGAACACCGCGTTTCTCGATCGCACATTCGCGCCAATTCCGGGACATGGCCCAACGTCTCAGAACTCACATCAAACGATGTTACGCAACTTCTCCATGTCGCCCGCAGTGGCCCAGAACAAAATCGCGACCGTCTCGTTCGCCATCTCGGGCATCGTTGAAATCGCCGGTAGCGCAAACGCGGACCAGATCACGGTTTCACGCGACGGAATCGCACTGGAACTGACTGTCAACGGGCAGAAGTATGCGCTCGATTCTTCGATCCGCTCGGTGGTCGTGCGAACCAACGGCGACGCTCGCGACATTGTCAGCAGCACCGTTGGTGACGCAGTCAGACTGACGAAAATAACCACCACATCCAGTGCAACGGACGCTGGCAGATCTAAAGTGTTTAGCCAAAATACTGGGAGCTGGACTGGGTTCAATCTGCCAGCGGAATCGCATCATCAACATTCTGACTCGGTCGTCGAGCACATCGCATTGCAGCGAGTCGCCGAGCCCGGTTTGTTCCCTTCCGAAAATCGAACCCAATTTCAATCCAATACTGTGCGTCCAACGCATCTTGCGAAACAAATTCCCGCTCGTAACGTCGCGCCCCATGTTGAGGCAAGTCCCAGTGCCAGGTCCATAGCGCAGGCCTCGGGACTCAATTCTGTGGTACGGGTCAGGTCAGGGAGTCCCGCGACGGCAGATCTGAACTCCAGTGGCTTAACACCCAGGCTGCATGACGCCGTTTTCGCCGACTTCCCATCGATCTACGGCTAACAGGATCGCTCGTTGCGAGCACCTGCAATGTCCCAAACGGCTCAGTGGACCTGCCACTTTCGTTCAAAAAACTCGTGTTTTGACAAATTTGGCTCGGTCTATTCGGGCCTCAGAAACACCAAGCTACGCCCCAGGCGTCAAGCTTAGGGTGGGTGGCACCATCCAAATTGCCAGCAGTTTGGTCAGGGACTTTGAATCGACAGGCTTGACTAAGTGGTGATCGAAGCCGGCTTCGTTCGTCTTTTGTCGATCTGAATCCTGCCCCCAACCGGTCAATGCCACCATGACGATTTCTTTGCCCCATGGTTGTTCCCGGATGCGTTGGCATACTTCGAACCCATTCAACTTGGGTAGTCCGATGTCGAGCAGTATCACTTGGGGCCTGAACTTTGTCGCCGCCTCAACGGCTTCCAATCCATCGAAGGCGGTTTGCGTCTCGTAGCCCTTCATCTTAAGCAACATCGCGAGAGACATCGCTGCATCCCGATTGTCATCGACGACGAGAATGCAACCTGGAGTTGCGTCGGAGCCAAGCGGTGGATTGAGCAACAGAACAGCTTCCGCTTTATCCTGCACGACTTGCAACGCATCATGCTCCATCGGCAGACGAACGACGAACTCGCTTCCCTTGCCGATACCCTCGCTGTTCGCGTCCACAGTCCCTCCATGCATCTTCACTAAACTTTTTACAAGTGCGAGTCCGATACCTAATCCGCTGACGGTACGCTCCAATGAAGTATCGATCTGTACGAACATATCGAAGATCCGCGGAAGTTGATCAGCAATAATGCCAATGCCATTGTCACGAATACGAATCACAGCCGAGGGAACGGCTGGCGAAGAATCGGACGTGCCAAACGGTTTGTCCCGATTGTCGCTATCTTCTTCGCTCGCAGCTCGCCATTCGACACTAACCAGCAAATCGATGCGCCCGCTATTATCGGTGAACTTGCAGGCATTGCTGAGCAAGTTTCCAATGATCTGGGTTAGTCGAGCCGAATCCGCGATTAAGTAGATCGGCTCTACAGGAAGCGTGACCTTCAATTGCTGTTGGTGGCTGTCGCACTGGGCTCGGACAGCTTCCACGGCGTGATCGACGATCGAGGCCAGCGCTCTCTTTGCGCAGAACAATCTTACCGCGGCTAATCCGACTGATATCCAGCAGGTCGTCTACCAAACGAACCATTTGATCCACTTGACGGTTCATCATGCTGAGCAGCGAGGAATGGCGAGTGGCGAAATTTTCTTGCAAAGGTCGGACCTTTTCTTCTGACTCGCTACTCGTTGCTTGCTCGGCATCGCATTTGAGAACTTGCAAGCCGTTGCGAATGGGAGCCAGTGGGTTACGGAGCTCATGGGCCAGCATCGCCAAGAACTCATCCTTGCGATGGTCGGCCTCGGACAAATTTGCGGCAAACTGCCTCAATTCCGTGGCTTGTCGGTTGACATCTGTGACGTCCTCAATCGCAAGCAAGATCAGCGATTCTAGCCCTTCACCTTGTGCGAGCCGACGGGCATTGAGCCGCATCGACTTGTGGCCGATCGTTTCAAATGTGTGCTCGACTTCGTAATCAACAACCCATTGTTCCAAAGGTAGAACTTCAGCTAATAGTTGGCGGAGTTTGGGAATATTCCACTTTCCATTACCGAACTCGTAAATATGTCGTTCGAGTGTCTGGTCAGGTGTAACGCGGAACATCTTGTAGAACGAGGCACTCGCCGTCCGCACATTTAGATCTTCATTCAATACCAACAGCGGCTCTCGCACCGTAGCCACTATACTTTCGGTATAGGCCCGAGCGCGAGTGAGTGACTCTACATCGACCAGAATCAAAACCACCCCATCGATTTTGTTCTCAAGCGTTTTATACGGATGAAATCGCAGCGAGTAAAAGCGCCCATTCTCGTCGCTAACCGCATGTTCCTGGATGCTGACCGTGTCCATGGTCTGGATCAAATGTGGGATCAGATCGGGCAGTCCCTTGAGCTCCATTTTGATCTCGGAAATGGCGAGTCCCACATCGGTAGCAACCAGGTTGAACAATTTTTCCGCCATCGGCGTGAAACGACGAATCCGTAGGTCTGGACCAAGGATGATGATCGCCATCTGCGCACTGTTGATTAAATTCTCGAGATCGTCGTTCAGACGATTCAGTTCGGCGTTGCGGTCATGCAGTTCAACGATGACAGTCGTGAGCTCTTCGTTGCTCGATTGGATCTCTTCCTTCGATGTCTCCAGTTCTTCGTTGGTGCTCTGCAGTTCCTCGCAGGCGGACTGGACCTCTTCATTGGCGGACTGTAGTTCCTCGTTGGTGGCCTCGTGTTGCTCGATGATCGATTGCAGATAATCACGAGTGCCAGCCAGTTCGTGCTCGAGACGAGCCGTATCAGCGACGAGCAGCGAGTCGCGCGCGACGAGCGGCGTCGGATGAACGCTACGATTAGCTTCGTTCGTTACTTCAGTTGCGATTGCCGCGTTGTCATTGGCCAGCGCATCCTCGAACAGGATGAGAAAGCCGCATTTTTCAACTCCGCTTGCTTTCATCGGAACGACTTCGATAGCGACCTCGCGATAGCCGCCGTTCCATTTGACGCGCAAGCCCGTCTCACGCACAGCAGCGTCTTCCGTGCCGGCTCGAATAATCGCAGCGCGGACGTCTACGAGCAACTCTTCGCGGAGCATTTTGAGCAGACTTAGACTGGACTTACCTGGAACCGGCGAAAGGTAGGGACTTGTATCGCCACGATATTGCAAAATCTCTAAATCAGCGGAGACGAGCACGCTCGGCGGGGCGAACCGCGATAACAGAACACGATCGGCTTCCTTGGGCAGACCTGCGACGCCGCTCGGTCGGTTCGCGATGGGGATGAACGGCGCGCGGCGTGCCCCGCTAGGTTGCATCGAAAATTGGCCTCGCACGATATTAGAACTTAACTTTTTGACGTAAATCTTGTGCTTCACGTCCTCAGCTTCGAATAAGTCCCGATGGCCCCCTATCGTCTCAGCCCCGCCCAGCCACAAGCAACCTCCCGGAACGAGAGCGTAATGCAAAGTCGGCATAATCTGTTGCTGCAGCTCCGGCTCCATGTAGATGAGAAGGTTGCGGCAACTGATTAAGTCGATACGAGAGAACGGCGGGTCGGACAACACGTTATGCTGCGAGAAGACACACGCTTGACGGATTGATTTACTGATCCGATAGGAGCCATTTTCTTTAGTGAAGAATCGCCGCAGACGATCAGGCGAGACATCCTGAGCGATGTCCTTCGAGTAGAGACCAGCCCGAGCAGTCTCGATACCCTTGGCGTTCAAATCGCTGGCGAAGAGTTGAATTGGTATCGTGCTACCTGTCGCTTCGGACACTTCCATAAATGCGATGGCCAACGAGTATGCTTCCTGCCCTGTCGAGCAGCCCAGCGTCCAAAATCGGACTGGATCGTGTCGGGACCGGGCTTTGAGCAGACGAGGAAAGACCGTGCGTTTGAGAGCCTCGATCGACGCATTGTCGCGGAAGAATCGGGTGACTCCGATGAGGATGTCTTGATAGAGCGCGTCCAATTCCGATGGCGTCTCGCGCAGAAATTGCTCGTACTCATGCAGCTCACTCATCTTCTTAAAGACCATGCGACGAGTGATCCGCCGAAAAAGGGTATTCAATCGGTAACCGCTGAAATCGACACCCGTGCGATGGTGGATCAATTGCAGAATCGTATTGAGGGACGAAGCGTCCATCAATCGTTCCGAACCGTCCTGCGGAGCATTTGAGGAAGTCGCTTCCGTTTTCTCAACACTCGGCGCAATAGTCTCGCCACTCGCCACTCGCCACTCGCCGCTCGCCACTCGAATACGGATGTTGACCGATTCGGACGATCTCACGGGCAATCGCGTCAGGACTAAGGACGAAGTCGACGCAGCCAGAGGCAATCGCACTGTGCGGCATTCCTCCTTGCTGGGCCGTAGCATCTTGAGCAAAAGTGATGCCCCCTTCAGCCTTGATCTCCTCAAGCCCCATCGTACCGTCGCTTGCAGTACCCGACAGGACCACACCAATCGCCCTGTGTTTTTGTTCCTGCGCAAGCGAACGGAAGAACTGATCGATAGGATGATGGAGGCCATGGCCTTCGCGCTGCCGGAGTTGAAGCACGCCGCCGACCAGGATCATGTTTCGATCGGGCGGGATGACGTAAATATGGTTAGCCTCTACCGTTGACGCGTCGCGGACTTCCGTCACCGGTATCTTGGTTGCTCGGCCAAGAATCTCTGCCAGTGCGCTGGCGTGCTTCGGCGCCAAATGCTGTACCAGAACAAAGGCCATCCCCGTGTCCTCAGGTAGTGCCTTGAGCAATTGGGAAAAAGCCTCTAACCCACCCGCTGACGCACCGACGCCAATGATCGGAAATGTCGTTGCGACATCTTTCGGACTTGAATCGTCGAGTTCGTCAACGTCAAGAAGCGAGTTGTTCGTCATTTTCTCGGGCCATTTGAATCGTCGAGTCGGTCGAAGCACAAACTTAGCAACAAGCGATGCTGCAACGCTTCCGCCAAACGTCCATACAGCAACTCTAAGCATGCTAACACAGAATGGATTATTTCGGTACGTACAAAGGAAGCCGATTGTCACATCCTCATCGATCGCTTAAAAATAAGTGCGTCAACAAAGGTGCCAGGAAGCTTAGATTCCGAAAAAGATTGCGCTGTGGCGATGGTGCGATGTTCTGGCATCTTGTGCGACGGAACCTCAAGCACTTGCGTCGTGACTCGACGTGGGCAAGCCAGCCGTGTCCGCTCGCGGCCCACGCAAATCGTTGTCTGGTTGTGATCGTTGCTACATACAGGCAAGCTGCATGGCGGCTAGAGGTTATATTGCGTCCGGCAATCCGTTGGACAAATTCTTTCCACAGCGCTGGTTGATATCTTTGCCTTAGTCGCGGAGGCTAAGAATCCACTCCACTGGAAAACTTGTACAACGCAGGGAAAACTCGCTTTTTTGGATGAATGGCACGGTTCGTGCATCTACATCGGCGCTATCATTCGCGAACCGCAAATTGCAAGCCGTCAAGATATCCCATTAATGTCCCCACACGCCGAATCAATCCCCCAGGCCGTCAACGCGGTATCCATCAAAGGGAAGGCGAACCCAATTCAAACATTCATGAAGGGTATGCCCACGCTGCTGGCGTTGGTGGTCATGGGTGGCGGATGGATGGTCATGCACCATATCAATTCTGGCGGCGGTCGCAGCGATGAAATCGTTGAACTGCATGCCGCGACTGCGGCGGTCGATACCTTGGTCTTGCCTGAAGGTAAACTCAAAGCTGGAAGTTTTGAAAGTGTGCCAGCTCAGCCTAAGATCGTTCAGCATGTTCACACGGTTCCGGGTCGCTTGCGTTACGACCAAACCAAGCATGTTGATGTAAAGGCTCCGATGGATGGCATCGTGACCGAGATCGCTGTCACGCCAGGTGACCATGTTTCGACGGGCGATTTGATCGCGGTCATGCGAAGCCCAGAGATCGGTCAATCTCGCGCCGAGATTTTGACGCGTAAGAAACAACGTGACATTTCTCAATCGATCCTCCAGCACGAGGTGCTGTTGGCCGACAATCTCAAGCAGATGTCCGTTATGATCGAACAAGGCCAATCAGTCGATACGATTGAAGCCGCTTTTGCGAACAAAGCGTTGGGCAACTATCGTCAAGAGATCCTCAGCGCTTATTCGAAACGCAAGTTGGCCGACGATTGGCTTGCCAATATACGCCCACTTGTTGAGCAAGGCGCTGTTTCGGGCCGCACGGTTCGCGAGCGAGAAAACGAACGACAACTTGCCGAGACTACCTTTCGCACTGCCCGAGACCAATCGAAGTTCGCAGCCGACCAAGCAAGAATGAAAGCCGAAGCCGATGTTGCCGACGTCGATCGGCAACTCGCATTAGCTTGGCAATCGCTCGACGCATTGCTGGGTTACAAAGCAGACCGCAGCGAGCAAAGTCTAACCGACGAAAACGCAGTCTCACGATTGGAAGTGCGAGCGCCCTTCAGCGGCACCATCGAATCGCGAGGCTTCGCGAGCAATGATCGTGTGATGCGAGGCGACTCATTGGTCGTGCTCGCGAATACAGATTCTCTGTCTGTCGAAGCGAGCATTCGCGAGAGTGATTGGTCAGCAGTCGCATTGCAACCGGGCGCGGAGGTCACCGTCGTCGTGCCGGCAATTCAAGATCGCACTTTCAAAGCCAGCGTTCGCTACTTCGGACGTGAGGTGCAAGCCGAAACAAATTCGGTGCCGCTGGTAGCTCAAATTGAAAACAGCGAAGGGCTCTTGCGACCCGGAATGTTCGTGCGAGTCTCGGTTCCGATCGGAGAACCCCGAGAAGCTTTGTCAATTAAACCTGAATCAGTGATTCAGCACGAAAATCAGCAGTTCGTTTTTCTGGACTTGAAACACGGAGCGTTCAAGCGTGTTGATGTTTCACTCGGACGAGTGTCCGACGACTGGGTCGAGGTGACAAAAGGATTGGCTCCGGGTCAGTTGATTGTAACACACGGAGCTTTTCTCCTCAAGTCCGAACTGCTCCTGCAAGGCGAATGATTGTAGAACCATTGTGCTCACTAAGATCATTGAACTTTCGCTGGTCAATCGCGGGCTTGTCATCATCGCGACGTTGTTGATGGCGGCGGCAGGGTTATATTCGGCTTTCAACTTACCCATCGACGCCGTACCGGACATGACGAACGTGCAAGTGCAAGTCGTCACCAAAGCAGGCTCGCTGTCGCCTGTCGAAGTAGAGCGCTATGTGACCTATCCGGTCGAAAACACGATGGGTGGATTGCCGAACGTCGAGGAACTTCGCAGCGTTTCAAAATTCGGCATCTCCGTCGTCACGATTGTCTTTCAGGAAGGAACGGATATCTACCGAGCACGTCAACTCGTTACCGAACGACTGGGAGACGCCGCAGCTAACATCCCGCCCGGATACGGCACACCGTCGGTCGGACCACTCACCACGGCGCTCGGCGAAATTCTGCAATTCGAAGTCCGCAGCGATCGTCATTCACCGATGGAACTGCGAACGATGCTCGAATGGGACATCTCGCCCAAGCTTCGTCAAGTCAGCGGCGTGACTGAAATCAATGTTCACGGTGGCTACTACAAAACTTTTGAAGTTCAACCCGATCCCGATCGCATGACCAGTTATAGGATTTCAATGCAGTTGCTATTTCAACGACTTCAGGCGAACAACAACACATCCGGCGGCGGTTATGTAATTCACCATGGCGAGCAACGCTTCATTCGCGGCGTTTCGTTATTGAGTACGGTCGAGGATATTGAAGCAGTCGTGATTCGCCGCGAGCCAGATGGCAATCCAATTTTGCTCCGCGACATTGCGAAGGTCAGCGTCGAACCGATGACTCGGCAAGGGGCTGTGACTCGCGATGGGCGTGGCGAAGCGGTCACGGGTCTGGTGATGATGTTGATCGGCGAAAACTCGCGCCAAGTGGTGACCGCTGCAAAGGAACGGCTCAAACAAGTTGAAGCCACACTACCGGACGGTGTCCGACTGGAAGTTACCTACGACCGTGCAGCGCTGATTGGACGAACTCTAAAAACCGTACTAACTAACTTGACCGAAGGCGGCATGTTAGTGATCGTGGTCTTGCTACTGATGCTCGGCAATTTGCGTGCCGGCATCGTCGTTGCGCTCGCGATTCCACTCTCGATGCTCTTTGCAACGAATGTCATGGCCTACACCGGAGTGACCGCCAGTCTGATGAGCCTGGGCGCGATCGACTTTGGCTTGATTGTTGATAGCAGTGTCATCATGGTGGAGAACTGCATTCGCAAACTTTCCCATGACAACGGCGATGCGAAACATGAAGACATTATTCTTGATGCGGCGGTCGAAGTGCGAAAGCCGACGATGTTCGGTGAACTGATTATCGCTGTCGTGTTCTTGCCGATTCTGTTGCTGGAAGGGACTGAAGGCAAGCTGTTTCGTCCGATGGCAATGACGGTGTTATTCGCGTTGGGAGGGTCGCTGATTCTGTCGCTTTCATTCATGCCCGCGATGGCTTCGATTTTTTTGCCCAAGAAGATGACAGAAGAAGACGTATTCTTAGTTCGCGTTGTCAAGTTCTTTTACGAACCCGTCGTCACTCGCGCCATCAAGCATCCCTACGTTACCGTCGCGATCGCGTTTACCGTCTTTGCGACCAGCGTTCCGATGGGGCGTCATTTGGGCGCTGAATTTATGCCTCGTTTGGAAGAGGGCGATTTACTGGTCGAGGCACTGCGATTACCCAGCGCAACACTCGAAGGCTCGATCGTGATGTCAACGCAAATCGAAAACATCTTAAAGAAATATCCTGAAGTGAAAACGGTCTTCTCCAAGACTGGCCGTCCGGAGATCGCCAACGATGTGATGGGCGTTCATCAAACCGACGTGTGGGTACTGCTGAAGCCGGTTCATGATTGGCCGATTCACAAGACGCGAGATGAATTGATTACACAAATGTCGGAAGAACTGAATGCTAATGTTCCCGGCGTGGCATTTGGATTTACGCAGCCGATCGAAATGCGAGTCGACGAGTTGGTCGCAGGTGTGAAGGCTGACGTCGCGGTGCTGCTCTACGGCGACGATATGGAAGTGCTGGGTGCGAAGGGCAAGGAAATTGAAGCGTTGTTGAGATCGATTCCCGGCGCGGTCGATGTCAAAGCCGACTATCAAGCCAACTTGTCGACGTTGACTGTCAAGACAAAACCGCAAGCGTTGGCGCAGTACGGCATCGACGCGCAATCCGTATTGGACGTGGTGTCGTCGCTGGGCGGCTATCAAGTCGGTCAAATTTTCGAAGGGCGCGCTCGCTACCCGATCATGGTCCGTATCCCTGCAAAATGGCGAGAGAATTCGCAACTGCTGGAACAAGTTCCCGTCGCGGACGCGAGCGGTGCGTCCGTCCCGCTCAAAGAACTCGCTGACATTCAGCTCGAAGAAACCCCGCCCACGATCGAGCATGAAGGTAATCGGCGGCGTACGTTTATTTCTGCCAATGTTCGCGGACGCGACGTTGCGACATTTGTAACCGAAGCACAAGCGGCGGTCGCCGAAAAAGTTAGCTTCGCGTCGGGCTACGAGATTCGATGGGGTGGCGATTTTGAGAATCTTCAATCGGCGAGTCGTCGCTTGGCGACCATCACACCGATTGTCTTGGTCATCATCATGCTGCTTCTACATACCAGTCTCGGTTCGATGCGATTGGCAATATTGATCTTTCTTGCCGTTCCGATGGCGGCGTCCGGCGGGATCATCGCGTTATACCTTCGCGAAATGCCGTTCAGTATTTCAGCAGGCGTTGGCTTCATTGCGTTGTTTGGTGTCGCGGTACTGAACGGGTTGGTTTGGGTCAGTGCCGCTGAACACTCTCGCAAATCCGGAATGCCACTGAACGAAGTCAGTCACGACACTGCGCTGGCGCGACTGCGGCCCGTGTTGATGACGGCTCTCGTCGCGAGTCTCGGCTTCTTGCCGATGGCCCTTTCGACCAGCGACGGTGCAGAGATGCAACGCCCACTAGCGACCGTCGTCATCGGCGGATTGATCACATCAACGCTACTGACATCGCTCGTGATTCCGACGATTTATCCTTGGTTTGCTCGCGGTCTTAACGATATGACGAGTTAGCGAAAGGACGAAAGATTGAGAAGATATTGCGAGTTGGATAGAACAGAACGGTCGATCAAATTGAGTATGTGCCTGCTGAACAATTGAGACAATTGTTCTACTCTCTTCTAATGAAAATCAGCGGCTTCGATGCCTAGCGACTTGAGCTTGCTTCGTAACGTGACGCGGCTGATGCCCAAGAGCGTTGCGGCCTTGAGTTGGTTGCCCGACGTGAACTTGAGAACTTGGCAGATAAGCTGGCGCTCGGCAATCGAGATCACTTCGGCATACAGATTATCTGTGCCAGATTCAAGCCGCTCAGCAATAAAACTCTCGGTCAACACTACGGAATCGGCGGTTGCTAAGCCAATGGAACCGCCATCGCCAAGGCGAGGCAAAAAGTCGCGGAGCAGAATGTTGCCGCGCGCTGTCAACAATGACTGCTTTACCACGCTTTCAAGCTCGCGAACGTTGCCTGGCCAGTGATAAGCACTCAGCACTTCGAGCGTCTCAGGCGCGATCGTGCGGATGTCTTTGCCGAACTCGTTGCTGTAACGCTTTAAAAAATACTCTGCCAAGACTCGCAAGTCGTCTTCGCGTTCGCGCAGCGGTGGCAAATGGATCGTCACGACGCTCAAGCGAAAGTACAAATCGGATCGAAACAAGCCTTCGGTCACCAGTTGTTTAAGATCATGATTCGTTGCGGCAATGATGCGTACGTCAACGGTGATCGGTGTATTGCCGCCGACACGCTCGAAAGTTTGATCTTGGAGTACGCGTAGCAACTTGGCTTGAGTCATCGGCGACATATCACCAACTTCGTCTAGAAACAACGTGCCACCGTTGGCCTGTTCCAGCTTTCCGATTCGCTGGCGATACGCATCGGTGAACGCGCCTTTTTCGTGACCGAAAATTTCGCTTTCAAGTAGTGCGTCTGGGATCGCGGCACAGTTGATTGCCTGAAATGGGCCTGTCGATCGCGAACTGTGGTGATAGATCGCTTGCGCGACGACTTCCTTGCCCGTACCGCTTTCACCCAGCAGTAAGACCGTGAGATTTTGGGAGGCGACGCGACCAATCGATCGATAAACTTCCTTCATCGCTTTACAGCGACCGACAATCGCGCTGGCGGTTGTGTCGCTCGAGTCTGTTTCGTCATCCGCCAGTTTTGGTTGAATACGAACCATGCGACTGAGATTGAATGCTTTGTCGAGCAGTTCGCGAATCTCTGCCAGCTCAAGAGGCTTGAAAAGGTAGTCGTAAGCACCGAGCTTCGTCGCTTCAATTGCCGATTCAACGGTGCCATGACCAGTGATGAAAATGAACGGCACTCGTGAGTCGATTTCACGCAAGCGATTGAAAAGTTCAATCCCGTTGGTATCAGGCAGGCTTAAATCGATGACGACTACATCAGGCTTGGAGTTTATGAACAACCGTTCGCCATCGGCACCATTCTTGGCGATCAGTACCGAAGTTGATTCGCTGCCAAACGCACGTTCGAACGCTTTGAGAATAGAAGCTTCATCATCAATGACCAGCAGTGTTTGCATAAATATTTTCGACCTGTGCGATTGAAATGAGGCGGCAGTGTCAAAAGCCATTCTTTTGTGCAATTGTTCAAACGAAATCTTTAAAACTGAAAAACCGCAAGTCATGATGTACTTATCGCGACAGCTTGTTAGCTCACCGCTCGGCGATGAGCATATCAGCGCGCAAGAATTAGGGGCCGCATCTACTCGGGGCAATGGCCCCAAGCTACGTAGGATGGGACCATTGTCCCGTCCGGTCAAGAGAGCAATTCTCCGCATCACGTGTTTGTTGTCGGGCAGCGAGTGCCGCAATTTCAATCGCACAGGTCGAATATTTTGTAGAATAATTGTCCCCAATTACTCAGCATGTGTATGGAAGCATTGGCAGTGAACGGTTAAGACGATGGTTCTCCATTTGTATTCGCAAGTGGAAGTGTCAAGCGGAACTCGGCACCGCGAGTTGGGCGATTCGTCCCGACGAGTGTCCCGTGGTGAGACTCGGCAATTCGCCGGCAGATTCCAAGCCCGAGACCGACGCCGTTTTCTTTTGTCGTCACGAATGGCGTGAACAATCTGCTCTGTATAGCTTGGTCGATACCGACTCCGCTATCCGTCACTCGCAGTTCGATCGTATTCGCGTCGTGGGTAAGGCTGATTCCCAGCGTGCCGCCCGAAGGCATCGCATCAAGTGAATTGAGCACTAAGTTTATTAATAGCTGTTGTATCTGCGCTGCATCGCACTGAACAACAACAGCGTCGTCAGGGACTCTGACTTCCAGCTCAACGCCCTGCGATATGCAGCGGCCATCTACTAACTGGATCGCCTTGCGCACGATCTGTTGCATCGAAGATGCCTTGAACTCAGTCCGTTCGGGACGCGCGAACTCCAGCAAACTGTTAACGGATCTTTCCATCCTTCGAATTTCATGCTCGACCAATTCCAAATCGTCGGTAGGCAATCCTTCGTCGGCGAACTTGGAACGATTGACTTGAATTAGCATTTTGATCGAAGTCAGCGGGTTACGAATCTCATGAGCCACACCGGTCGCAAGCTGTGCGAGTGTCGTCATCTGCTGTGCTCGCAGTGCCTCGGTTTCTCTTGCCAACGTCAATCGCTCGTCCTCAGCACGCTTGGCAGCAGACATGACCCACCAAAGAATCGGTGCGCACACGCTGGTCAGCAACGCGGCATCTAACAGCGCTTCGGTGGTTTCGTTCAGCTTGCCAGGCACGACGATCGGCAGAATCAACATCACGCCAACTTCGGTGATGAACATCAGCACAAGGATGATCATTAAGATCCACGCTGGCGAACGCAAAATGGTCGAAACGACGGAAGCATGTTTGGTCATACGGAGCAGATCATTCAGCGTTGGAAACTAGAGACCAGGCCTCCACGACTGCGGGATTGCCTCACACTTATAGCTTAGCATCGTGCCGTCTTTTATTGTCGGCTATCAATTCGGCAGCTCCGTGGCGATTGAAGGCACGCGCGTGGCCATCGGTGCTCCGTATCGCGACACCACCGTGGCGGACCGGGGCGCCGTCCACATCT
>JAYVSE010000295.1:0-9487 GCA_043775635.1 Planctomycetaceae bacterium
CCGCATCTACTCGGGGCAATGGCCCCAAGCTACGTAGGATGGGACCATTGTCCCGTCCGGTCAAGGGAGCCATTCTCCGCATCACGTGTTTGTTGTCGGACGGCGAGTGCCGCAATTTCAATCGCACAGGTCGAAAAATTTGCTATTGTCAGTAAGAAGCCATTGCGCAGATTTCATTCCATTGTCTCGCCGTTGGCTCACGCCAACAGCAGGTCGTTTCGGCTGACTCGAGACAATCTGCCTACTTTCGTAGCAAATGTTCAGGTCGCAAATCCGTGATGCGTGCGACGTTACACGAATTCGCATATCCGCGTACGGCATTCGCGAACTCTCCTACGACCTGATTAACTGCAGCTTCCATTCGCAAGTGATTCTGGAACAATAGGTCATTGCCAATCAGGTCTATGGACAAGCCGGTGGCACCCATCGCAAAACACTTAACAGAATCTTCCGCAGACAATTGCTCGCTGCTGACGATCCAAAGTGCTATCGGTCTCGCTTGCTTCCATGAATTGATTTGCTGTCTTGCGCCGATGATCGTTTGCAGTGGATCGCCGTCAACGCGAATGATGACGCCATCAACGTCTGCTGCTTTTGCAGCCGGCAACATCAGTGATTGATGTACTTCGTCGATCGAAACAAAAATAGCGGCATCTGAAAGTTTCCTTAGCTGAGCGACTTTATGACACATATCGTCAACGTTTTTCCAATCCGGCGGAAACGTCATCGCATCGATGGCTTTAACCGAATCATGAGATCGATCTTCTTCCGCGTTTCTCCAGCGATTCAATTGCGCAGTGTGATAAACGAAACGACCGATGTTGTCGCGAGTGGGAACCAGCCGCAAGTCAATCACTGACACTCTTTCAAAATCAAGAAACGTCCAGCCTGCACGATCACAACGATGAGGGGCAAGGCGAGGCGAAAATGATGGTGCATTGATTTCGCCATTCGTGGACAGATCGCGATGAAGCGCTGAAACGACGATTCCGTTGGCAGCAAACGCAAGGGCTGAGACACGGCATTTTTCAATCGGGACCAAATGCCATGGCGGGTCAAACCAAAAAAAAGGTAGAGGCAGTTCAATCGATTTCCCTGTTGCCAGTCCGATGGAACTGTTTAACTTCGTCTCAACCATAGAACGAACAAACTGATCACAAGCAGGCAGTCGCAAGCGAAACTGATCTAAGCGAATAGGTGAGCGTTCTATCTCCAACTTGGATCAACCTCTCCATGCTTTCGGGCACGTTCCTGGTCCAAAATACATTCGGGAACAATGCGTCTAAAATCCTTCGCATCACCACGTATCGATGCGTTGATGAGCAGCAACCCCAACCGCAATTCGTCACGCTTTCGCAGTGGCGTTTCGATCATACCCATTGCCAGCGATTGAGCTTTGCCGCGAATAAAAATAATCAATTCACCCTGAGGTTCGCCGAGCCTTGGCCCCGCATCACCACCGATAACAATCACTCCGCCTCTCGCCCCAACGCCAACGTCGGCTCCAACATTTCCACGAGCGAAGACTTCGCCGCCGATCATGCCGGCTGCAACACGGTCGCCGGCGGTTCCATAAACCGCTAACGTTCCACTTCGCATCGCAACACCAAAACCCAGTCCGGCATTACCGCGCACGCGAACGGAACCACCCCGCAAACCTTCACCAACACCATTGCCCACGTCGCCTTCGATTCTGGCATCCGCACCAACGTTGTAGGAGAATGGATAGTGGCCAAGCGGTCCCTTCACATGCAAGCGTACCGCTGACACGATCCCCATCAACACGGCATCTTGGCCGTGAGCATCGTCAATATCAACCAATGGGCCAATCGAACCTTCGCTGAGCGTCGACGCCTCAGTGGAGGCAACAATGGCCGCCAGACGCTCGTGCAATGCAGTTTCGGATAATTGGGTCAACGACAAGCGATGAACCACAGGATTGGCAGCGGAATTCATGATCCAAGGCAAGGCTGAGAAAGCGAAGGCAGTTTGGCTGAATTAGATTGTATTTCTATTCACCGCTTGCGACTAGGCTTTGTTTGAAAGGGGGTCTGACCCAACGCAGTGGTATTGTGAGTATGAAGCCTTTGCAAAAGTTTAATTCCATAATCTTGCCGCGTGCGGGGCTTGTCCCCGTCGGGCCGCGATCACAACCAGATGGCGAAGAAGCAATGACGTTGGCCACGGGCGGAGCTTGTCTCCGTCGGGCCATGATCAGAAAATGATCGTGCAGCGATGCGTATAACGATTGATTAACGCTCCACGCGGACAAGCCGCATGGTAGCGAGGCTCACTACGCCAGCATCTTCTGGTTGTGATTATAGCCCGACGGGGATAAACCTGTTGATTTAGTAACCCGCTGCGTAAGCGAGGAACCACTGCGATCCCTCGCTTACGCATTCGGGTTATGATTTGCACGCTAAAATTCAAAACACAACTAAATCAACGGCCCACTAGCGCTGGCTAACGCCCGATGCTGAGTGCGATACTCAGCCTGTGCGACGGATTGAAGGTGAACTCTCTGTTGAAAATCCGGTTCCAATCGCTAGAAAGCTCGTTTGCACCATTGGGTGTTTTCCGCTTTTGATTAAACTATCTCAGCTTAACAATTGGTACTGTCTGACAGGAATGCGAATGGCGACGCGGGCACAAACGGATACTGACGGTCTTTTGCGGGAACTGATGAGGCAGCGGGTATTGCTGTTGGATGGCTCGATGGGGGCTCTGATTTTCCAAAAGAAGCTTCCTGAGGCTGCCATTCGTGGTGATCGTTTCAAAGACCATCCGGCCGACCTCTCCAAGGCCACGGACCTGCTGGTGCTGACCCAACCCGATATTATTCGCAGTATCCATGCCGAGTATTTGGATGCTGGCTCGGACATCATCGAAACCAATACATTCAATGCCAGTCTGATCGGCTTGACCGAAACGAAGATGTCCGATCTGGCCTACGAAATCTCTAAGACCGGTGCTGAAGTTGCCCGCTCTGCCGTCGCCAATCACCTTAAACGAGACCCTTCAAAACCTCGTTTCGTAGCTGGCAGTATCGGCCCCACCGCCGTTCAGCTTTCCATGAACGCGAAGGGTGATCCGGCAACCCGTCCGTTCAGCTTTCTTGAAATGGTCGCCAGCTATGAAGTCAACGTCGACGGACTGCTCGATGGTGGTGCGGATCTGCTGCTTCCCGAAACATCGTTCGACACATTGAACTTCAAAGCCTGCTTATTAGCGATTGAGAACGTGTTTGCACGTCGTGGTCAACGCTGGCCAGTGATGTTATCCGCAACGGTCTTCGAAGGCGGTGTGACGCTGACTGGTCAACAGCTCGAGGCGTTTTGGATTGCTGTGTCTCATTTTCCTATGTTAAGCGTGGGGCTCAATTGTGGGCTAGGCGGCGACAAAATGCGTCCCTACTTGGAACGTCTTGCTAATGTTGCGGACACAGCGGTTAGTTGTTACCCCAACGCCGGTCTGCCCAATGCACTGGGTGAGTTTGACGAGACGCCGTCGCGGATGGCTAGCTTTGTTCGTGACTTTGCTCAACAAGGCTGGGTAAACATTGTTGGCGGGTGTTGCGGCAGCACGCCAGCGCATATTAAAGCGATCGGTGAAGCGGTCGCAGGCGTTGCCCCTCGTAAGGCTCAATCGCGTTCGCGAATGACGCAATATGCGGGCAACGAACCGTTTGTTTTTCGCAAGGACAATCCATTTGTGATGGTCGGCGAACGGACCAACGTGACCGGTTCAAGAAAATTCGCGCGATTGATCAAAGAGAATAAATTCGAAGACGCCATCCGAGTTGCCAGGACGCAAGTGGAAGGCGGAGCTAACGTGATCGACGTCAATATGGATGAAGGCATGCTCGACGGTGCCGCAGCCATGAGTACATTTTTGAACCTGATCGCGCACGAAGCGGACATTGCCAAAGTACCGCTGATGATCGACAGTTCCAAATGGGAAATTCTCGAAGTTGGACTACGGCATTCACCAGGCAAGGCGATTGTCAATTCCATCAGCTTGAAAGAAGGCGAAGCGGAGTTCCTTCGCAAAGCCAAGTTCATCCATCAACACGGTGCGGCGGCCGTTGTCATGGCATTTGATGAACAGGGACAAGCAGCGGACTATGAAAACAAAGTTCGCATCTGCAAACGAGCTTACCAATTACTGACCGAAAATGGCTTTCCTGCTGAAGATATCGTATTTGATCCCAACATTTTGACGGTGGGAACCGGTCTGCCTGAGCATGCTAACTATGCTGTCGACTATATCGAAGCGGTTCGTACCATTAAGAAAGAGTGCCCTGGCGCAAGAACAAGCGGTGGCGTTAGCAACGTTTCGTTTTCATTTCGAGGTAATGATACCGTCCGCGAGTCGATGAATGCGGTGTTCCTGTATCACGCGATCAATGCCGGTCTCGATATGGGAATCGTTAATCCAGAGATGCTCGAGGTCTATGACGAAATCGCTCCCGATTTACGTGAGCGTGTTGAAGACGTGTTGCTTAATCGTCGTCCCGACGCAACCGAGCGATTGATCGACTTTGCGGAAACGGTTAAGGCGAAAGACAAGGGACCCGTTAAGATTGATGCTTGGCGAGAGGGAACCGTCGAAGAACGGCTTCGTCATGCATTACTGAAGGGGATTTCGGATCACATCAACGAAGATACCGAAGAAGCTCGCGCAAAGTTTGGGCGTCCCATCAAGGTCATCGAAGGTCCGTTAATGGACGCCATGAATCTGATCGGCGATCTATTTGGCCAAGGCAAGATGTTCTTGCCGCAAGTTGTCAAATCGGCTGCGGTGATGAAGAAGAGTGTCGCGTATCTGACACCGTTTATGGAAGCTGAGAAAGCGGCCTCTGGTGTGAGCGGTGGGCATACCAGTCGCGGCAAAGTCTTACTTGCGACGGTCAAGGGCGACGTACACGACATCGGAAAAAACATCGTCGGTACCGTGCTGGCATGCAATGATTTTGAAGTCATCGACCTAGGCGTCCTTGTACCATGCGAAAGGATCTTGGCCGAAGCAAAAAAACATGGCGCACAAGTCATTGGACTTTCGGGCTTGATCACGCCATCGCTAGACGAAATGGTTCATGTTGCCAAAGAAATGCAACGCGAGGGCTTTGATATTCCCTTGCTCATCGGCGGCGCAACCACCAGTGCAAAACATACGGCAGTCAGAATTTCTCAGCACTACCACCGCGAAGTCGTCCATGTGCTTGATGCATCGCGAAGCGTTCCCGTTGTCGAAAAACTTGTGAATGTCAAATCACGAGATGCTTTTGCCATTGAAATCAAAGCAAAGCAGGACGTTGAACGAGCCAGCTTCGCGATCCGTCGCGATCGCAAATTAGTTGAATTCGCAGAGGCAAAAACACGAAAATTGGCGATTGATTGGAAAAACTACACACCACCCAAGCCCGAGTTTCTGGGGGTTCGTGATGTAGCGGTCACGGTTGCGCAGTTACGCCCCTATATCGACTGGTCGCCGTTCTTCATGACTTGGGAATTGAAGGGCAAGTTTCCCAAAATATTCCAAAATCCTGTGGTTGGGGAAATCGCGAAGGAATTGTACGACGATGCCCAAAAAGTGCTCGACCAGTTCGAAAAAGACGCGACGATCCAGCTCCGTGGCGTGTACGGTTTTTTCCCCGCGAACAGTCTGGGGGACACGATTGAATTGTTCACGGATGACACAAGGTCTGAGGAACTCGTTCGTTTTGAAATGTTACGTCAACAATGGGAACGCGTCGACCAAAAGGCATTCCGTAGCCTCGCGGATTATGTCGCGCCAGTCGATAAACCTGACTATATCGGTGCCTTTGCATTGACCGCAGGCCACGGTGTTGACGAAATTGCCAAATGTTTACGAGCGGAATTGGAAGACGGCAAATCAATCCTTGTTCAAGCTTGCGCCGACCGTCTAGCCGAAGCGTTTGCAGAGATGCTACATGAACGAGTTCGTCATGAATGGGGAGTTGATGATGGAAGTTTATCGACCGACGATCTGATCGACGAAAAGTACCAGGGGATTCGGCCTGCTGCCGGCTATCCATCGTGTCCCGACCACACCGAAAAGAAGACATTATGGAAATTGCTGGATGCTGAACAACGCGCTGGGATTTCATTAACAGAAAGCTTTGCCATGTGGCCAGCGGCATCGGTCAGCGGGCTGTACTTCTCGCATCCCGAAGCCAGGTATTTTGCGGTTGATCAAATCACGCGTGATCAAGTTGACAGTTACGCGCGCCGAAAGGGATGGCCTAATAGTACTGCTGAACGATGGCTAGCGCCGAACCTCGGTTACGATGCATAGCAACTGGTGCAACTTAACTCAGGGGACGGGTTCATTGGGCAACGCGAATCTACACGGTGCGGTTTGGACGTTTGCAGATGACGTTTTAAAGAAGTGGCAAGCCACGTGAGTAATCAGGAAATACCTCCGATTGTTCCTCGCGAGTCGCGCACCTACAACAACGAAAATACCTTGGCATCGATTAACTACACCGGCGCAGCGATTGGTAATCTCAGCTACACCTGGGATGCCAACCTGACAAAACCTCCGAATCAATCGGCGGCCTGATGAGCGGGTACGGCTTTACCGCAGGCTACGATGACGAGGATCGACTGACCAGTTGGGACCGCACCGACAACAACCTTGACCAATCTTGGAATTTGTCTCCCGTCGGCGACTGGAACAGCATCACTCAAAACAGCACGGTTCAAAACCGCACGCACGGTCCCGTGCATGAGCTTCTAACGGCTGCCAGTGAATCGTTAACGTATGATGCTAATTGCAACACGACGTTGATACCCACCAGTCTCCAGTCTCCGGCCTACTGCCTCCAGCCTTTCTCTGGCCTGGGATTTTAACAACAAGCTTCGCGGTGCCGATACAAAAGGTGACGGCATCGAAGACGTGTTTTACCTATGGGATGCACTGGGCAGGCGTGTGGGCCGCACGGCGAACTCCTCAACAACCATCTACTTCCAGAATGGCCAGCAGACACTTGCCGACTATGTTTCTGGCACATCGGCCACAGCGTTTCGCTGTTTCAAGGAACACAGTCAAGGATTGACGTTAACGTTAGCGAATTGCCCACTCAGTGACGAAGGGCTGCGGATGTTGGTTCAATGTCGCGCTCTACAATCGCTGACACTCTCCTTCTTGCGGAACTGCGAAAGCATTCCCAACTTGCGAATTCTGTTAGACGGGTCGCCAAGTGTTGAAGTCTACGTTGAAGTTGGCAAGGAATGCGTCGATCCACATTTAGACGGAATTCTGAGCGAATTAGATGAGCATTTCACGAACTTCTCGTGGTTCGCTTTGTGAAGCGAAGTATAGCGGCTGGTCCGGGGACAAATTCAACGGGGTCAGAGGGCGCCGGGATAAAACCGGTTTTGGATAGAGAATGAAAGCTTCTTACGAAGAACGACTAGCCATCGACTTTGGCCTCCGGCGGAGGTGCGACTGCGGTAATAACGTCGTGCTAGAAAGAGAAAAGGCTTCCAGCCTGTCATTTTCAATGCGACAGGCTGGAAGCCTATCCCACTAAAAGACCGCACGATGCTGAAGCGATTTCAATTAACGCAGCTTCTCTTCGGCAGCACTATCGCGCAGGTACCTTGGCAATAACTGCATGGGCGAAACAAACAAGTGCTTTGCCGCGAGCAAGTGTCCCAGCGCAGCGACCTCCGACGCATTGGGCTCGATTGGCAAAACCCGTTCACAGCCGGACCGGTTCGCAATCAATATCTCAGCGCCAATCGCAACCGCTGGATCCGCCGCAGCAACTTCGGACAGCCATTGTTCGGCAAGCACAACCCGGGATTGGGTGGCGAACTCACCTGAATCTAAGGCCGTTGCCCATTGCTCGCGAGTCCAAGTGGCAGCGAATACTTGCCCACGGTAGGCGTTGATTGCAACCATGGCCGCAGCCGCATTGAGCTGTTTTGCCCAGAGATGAAAGGCCATCGCTGCCAGGGAATCGACGGCCACGATTTTGATTCCGAGAGCATACCCCAGCGTTTTAGCAGTCGTCACACCGATTCGCAGCCCTGTAAATGAGCCTGGTCCGTCCGTCACGGCGATATAATCAAGTGGCTGACCAGAGGTTCGGACCAGTTCCAGTAGTGAGTCCAAAGCTGGAGTGATCGTCGCTGCCGTCCGGCTTTGAGGATCAAGCGGGATGTTACGAATCGGCTGACCACCGATTGCCAGCATGATAGATGCGTCTTTGGAGCAGGAATGGATGGCAATTGAAAGTTGCAACCGTTGCGACCGTTCTTTTCCACTGTTTACCTCAGAATGACTGGGCGAGATATTCAAATTTGGCCGTTCGGTACGTCTTTTGGATGGTTAGCTTGATTGCTTGATTTGACCGCGTCTGGGAAGCATTATTCCCGTAACGCGTTTCGATCGTTAATATTAAGCGTCTGCATTGTGAATGCTAGTTGCCGTCCATGACCAGTTTGTAACCACCGCCGCATATTTCCAACGAGTCGTCTCCAGTGAAGCGCGCCGTCATCAGTGACATTCACGGCAATCTTGAAGCCCTCCAGGCCGTGTTGAAAGACATCGATGACCAGAAGGTTTCTGAGATTATTTGCTTGGGCGATATCATCGGCTACGGTCCCAATCCGTGCGAATGCCTTGATCTTGTCATCAAGCGAGCTTCCAAAACGATTCTGGGAAACCATGATCAGGCTGCACTATTTGATCCGGATGGGTTCAATCCGGTTGCACTTCAGGCGATTTACTGGACGCGTGACCAGTTGGACAACGCAGCGGGCAGCAGTGAACAAGTTGACCGACGATGGGATTTCCTTGGTGAGCTACCTCGACAATACCAAGACCGTCATTGGATGTTCGTCCACGGTTCGCCCCGCGACCCCACGAATGAATATGTCTTTCCGGAATATATTTTCGATCAACGGAAAATGGAGATGTTGTTTTCCAAAATCGATAAGTATTGCTTCATGGGGCACACGCACTTGCCTGGTGTGTTCACCACGGCCTGCGAATTCATCACGCCGGACGAATGCAATCACGTTTTCAAATTGTCTAACGAAAAAGTTTTGGTAAACGTTGGAAGCGTTGGTCAACCTCGTGATGACAACAATCGCAGTTGCTACGTAATTATCGATGAGGAAGCCAGCACAGTGACGTTTCGCAGAGTCGAATACGACTTTGAGAAAACGGCGGCCAAGATTTATCGTGAACCAGACCTCAACGACATGCTCGGCGATCGTTTAAAACACGGTCGCTGAGCCAGTGGGAAAGGCTTCCAGTCTTTTTATTCCCCATACCTTTAAAAGGACCTTCGGCCACCACCCAGCTTGCCTGGGAACGAAAATGCGAAGCATTTTGTTAGCGGTGCGCCGCAAGCCGCCCGGTGTTTCGCCGGGTTTTTCGAAACGGCACCGGACGGCTTGCGCCGTTCCGCTACTTAATTCCACGCGGCAAGCTGGCAGCGGTATAAGAA
>JAYVSE010000296.1:0-4224 GCA_043775635.1 Planctomycetaceae bacterium
AGCTCTTGGCCAATTCTTTGGCGTTTTTGGATTGAGCTTGTCCGCGAATTTCGTCGGCGTCGATCGTGGCGTCTTTATGTGTCTTGTTGGCGTCGTTGAGTGCTTTGGACTGGGTTTCAGCGGAGGTCGCGTCGTCTTTACGCTGGGTTTGTCGCGCCACCGCGACGGCTTTACTGTGCGCTTCTTGGGCAACCGCTTGGGCTTTGGCCAGCGTTTCCGCCTTGGGCGCCACGGGTGGGAACTCCGCGACCGTGCCATGCCTATGGGGCGGACTCACGGAGAACATTGGAAAAATTCCCCAATGATTTGCAGAGACGATTGCTCATCAACACCAATTTTTAAACCCGAGGCGAGGTAATCCTTCCAATTCGCTATGAACAATTCGTCGATTTTGGTGGTCGGATATCCTTCGTCATAAAGTTGCTGTGTATATCGATCAGTACCGAATCTGTCAAGTGAGAATTGTTGGTATCGTACCCCCAATAGCTTCGCAAGCTCAGGCGAAGCCAATTCAATAACGCGTTCAGTGACCATCATTCCTGCCTCTGCGTGAATTGCGTTTCCATAACGAGAAATATTGGCGGATAGGTCAAATCGCTGCTTTACAAATGTTTTCATTATAGACTGCACATCAGATTTGCTGAGTGAGTGACACTGTTTTCGACGTTCCTTATGCACATGTCTTTTGTAATCAATGCCAATCCGCTTAACTGCTGCATGCATGATTTCATCAAAAAAACTGCTGCGTTCTTCAGTCGCGCCTTGAATTTCTAGCTTCGACGCCACATAAAATGTATAAGGATTGCAACAAACCTTCTGTTCGCGAAGAAAATCGAGGTAGGGGACAACTGAGTTTGGGAACAAATAATGAAATGTTCTTTCGAGTACTACCAGTGTGTGTTCACTTGTTACAACCCAATCGCCCAAGCGAGCCAAATCGGCGTGCAAGCAATTGAATTGAATTTCAAATTGAAGTGTGACGGACATATTAAACTCGACGATGCTTCCGAATCATAGTAAATCATCAGGTAGATTCCCGATCATTTCCATAATCTCATCGACTGATCGACCGTTACGCTTCGCTACGTCCTTCACCCATTTAACCATGCTTGTGCCCTCGTCGTTAACGACATCAAAAAGTTTGGAGCCTTGCTGTATGAATGCGTGGTGAAAAACGGTTACGCTATAGCCTGGAATGGTCAACTGCCTAAAGGGACAGGAAGTTGCGCAGCGATATCAACGCTTTTCCACCCTCCATGCACGCTCATCTAAGTCTTGAAACTTTCGCGAAACCCTCTCGGCAGAAAATCCTTCTGGCTTTCTCCCGCAACTGATATGTTCAACGTTTCCACAGTCCCCGCATTCAAACCAGATTCCGTACCGCTCTTCATGATCATCGACGGAAAAATAAGCTTTGCTCGTATTACTGCGGCACTTAGGGCAATACAGTGCATTATACCGAAACTCTGCTACGGCTTGAGCGTTTTTCAGATTAGCTTCGATTCTTTCGTCCATATTAACTCCCCGATTCCGCCGCTCTCGCGGCTTCCTCAAGTGCGTCACCGATTGCACCTGGGTCACCCAATCTGCGGCGGTCCAACACGTGCTGAAGTTCGTGTTTCAATGTGTTCGCAAGTTCTTTGGCATCGTCGATTATTGCTCGATTGATCACGAATCCTTCGTCGCCAAGTGTCATTCCGAAATATCCTTTTGGCATGTCCGCACCTTTAATTAAGACATCGGCCTCAGAAAGTCCGGCTTCTTCTAATGCGGCTCGCACCTTGGCCGTGTGTGCGTCAGAGAGTCCCTCAATCACTGGACAGGTATTGTGAACAAGCAACGCAAGACTACTTACTTGATACACATGTTCACCGTGCACTTCAACATTATATACGGGAACCGCATCTGTTTTAATTACGAGTGTCAACACGATCGCGAGTCCATCTGCGGCTTGCAGACGCTCTCCCGACATTAGTTCTCCCAGCGGTACCCAATCTTGCCGATCTACCGACCAGATTGGGTGGGCGGTCGTTCCTTCCAGTGTTTTGATTGTTCCATTGGGGCCTAGAACTTCCACACATGCGATCATGTGAACTTCACGGGTGACAAAGCGACCAGTGATGACGCTGCCGTCGCCAACTGAGATTACTGGACAGGGTTCAATCGCGGTGACGATCGCAAGTCCGGCGATTTGCAATTCCGGGATGTTCAGCGGTAAAAGTTGACCAGCGTGCAACTCGTTCGCTTTGATCCACGACCGAGGGCGAATCAGTTCGGCGTCAACAATTTGGCCATCCTGCCGTTCGACGGTGAATCCGATCTTAACCCATTCTAATTCGGTCGGCTCCGGCAGTGAGTCATCATATTCCCACGCTCGCGGGTTCTTTGTTGGCACACGGGCACCGAGCGGGACATCTTCAATGGGGATTTTGAAGGTGGTCGTTGCCTTGGTGGGGGCTTCTAGGAGGGCGATTCCGCCGTGCGAATCGGAAATGTCATCTAAAAATAAGTCGTTAGCCCAGAGTGCCGATTGCAGTTCTTGTCCTTGGGGCATCTCGCTGAGCGTGACGAGCGTACCTGGGACGAAACAACCACCGTTCCAAAGTCGCGAGAACCAGTGCGCGCAGTTGCCTGCGTCGTCAAGTTTTGTAAGGAATTTGCCGCCCTTGCCAATGAGGTCGCCCAAGCCGGGTATCATCGAGATTGAGGACAGTCCGGCGTCAACGTAGTTGCCTCGCCCGAGTGAGATAGCGGCATTCAGCAGATCGAGGGGCTCACCAAGTACAGGTATCAACCCGGCAACATCTAAAAACAGTTGGTAGTTATCAACATTTTGGGTCCAATAATAACCAGTCGATGATATGAAATAAGATGCTGTGTCAGACCAGCTTGAGTAGCTACCGCCGTAGTAACCACTGCTGGGGCCGTAGTAATCGAACGTTGGATCAGAGGCGTCGAGCGACGCAAGCCGGGCTTTTTCAAGGGTGGCAGAGGCGACGCTTTCGTCCTTGCTGATCCCGGCCATGGTGATCGCGTAGGTCTTGCCCGCTTCGGCCATCGCTGTGGCGTAGGCAATTCCGGGGCTGGCCATCGCGCTAACTAACATTACGCCTGCATCGGCGGTGGCTTTCGATAGTGCCTCACCAGCGGTGGCGATTGCGGTCACTCTTGTCACGCCGAAGCCGCTCAACGCTTCGGCCAGGGTGACCGCCAATGGCGCGACGGTGTTGGTGTAATTCAGCCTCGCAGTACTATCGGCAATGTCTTTGGCGCTGTTCGCGGCGGCCAGCAGATCGGTCTCCGTATGAGCAGCAACGGCCATTGCATCGTCGAATGCCTTCGCTGCGTCGGCCATGGTGTTCGTCCAGACCGTGTTCGCCGCTGCGATCAAATCGCCAGCCGTCTTGGCCTCCGTCGCTTCGGTGTGACTGAAGGCGACCGCTGCGGCGATCCGTGCATTGGCGAACGTCTCGGTGTAGTTAGCCATCGAATGGCTCCAATCTTTCACGGCACCCGCTGCGGTGTCCGTGTAAGTTTTCCAAGCGGCGGCTTCCACGATGTTAAATGCATTGATCAATCCAGCGATGACACCGTCCAGTGACGCCAGATTCGAGATCACCAGCCCCAAGAATGTCGCATCGGCGTTGTTGGTACTGGTCTTCAAGCTGCTATCGGCAACGTGGATGGACTGTTGTTTGCCGATACCGGCATGGGCAGTCGCTTCTTCCAGGTCGAGGTCAGCCTGGGTCGTCGTATTGATCTTCGCCGTGGCCGCAGAGACTTGTGCGGAAACATAAGCCGCATAGTGGGTGCCTTGGACAACTGCCCAAAGAGCCACGTAGGTGCTGATCGCGGACGTCAAACTGGTGACACCGGCTTTTTCAATGGAGTAGACGCTGGTCACAAGCGAATTCGCTTGCGTCGTCGCGTCAACAACAAAGGCGTCTATGATGGCGGCAACATCGTTTTCGAGCGCTGCCGAGTCGTTGTTGTTGGCACTGTCGCGGTTTGCACCAGCGGTGATGATCGCTTGATCTCGGGCCATAGCAAAACCCGATTCGAGCGTGGTGAAAGTCTTTTCGGCGGTGGAGACGGCCTCGGCAAATAACAGTTGATTATCGGCCAAGCTCTTGGCCAATTCTTTGGCGTTTTTGGATTGAGCTTGTCCGCGAATTTCGTCGGCGTCGATCGTGGCGTCTTTATGTGTCTTGTTGGCGTCGTTGA
>JAYVSE010000297.1:0-7738 GCA_043775635.1 Planctomycetaceae bacterium
TGATCAACAGAAACGGATTGCAAAGCTTGGTTGCCGGTCTTGTTAATCCATCGTTGCCGAAAGTCTTCGATGGCCGAAAGTGAAAGTTCTTCGATTGACAGGCCTGGGCAGACTTCGGCAGAGAAATCGTGTCCTACTTCGTCATAGATTTCGCGGAGCCTCTCGCCGCTCATACCCACAAGGCTTTCGTCCTTCCGCACCAAGAATTTTCCATTGAATTGAATCGGAATTCCCTTGGGACGACTCGGTACATGAAAGACCAATACTCGACCGTCAGGATGCATCACGACGTCAAAACTGACACCTAATCGCAATCGCTGGTTCAACTGGCTACGGGTTTGTTCTGGCTGAGGAAAAACGGTTGTGCCACAGATTTGCCGAGGGCGTTTGTCGGTCACGCCAAGAAGAATTTTGCCTCCACCTTCATTGGCCAAGGCAACGCAATACTCCGTCAATTCGTCCAAGCCTTGGTGATTGCGAGCAGATTTAAACTCGAGGTTTTCGCCCTCGGTCCCCTGCATCAGTTTTTCAAGTTCAGTTATGTCCATCGCTACTTCCAAGTCTCTTTCATCCCCTCAATTCCTAATTCCTAATTTTCAATTCTTAACTCTCTCGCTGCCCGTTCGGCGCGAAGCTTTAGCAAGGTAAGCATGTCGACAAGTTCGCATAGCGCGTCGGCCTCTCGCTTCTCTGTCTCGGCCAGCTCACCAGCTTGATCCTGTTGGTCTAGCAATGCAGTTAGCCGTGCATCCAACGCAGGCGGTAGGCTAAAGCGCGCCCAATCTTCAGGTAAATCCACTTCAATAGTCACGGAACTCATTCTTCACATCGCTTTCGACATCAATGATAACACCACTGGAAATCTCAAATCCTCGCCAATTCGCTCCTTTTTGAACATCATCGGATTAGTCCCCGGGAAAAGTGGGGACACCGTACCCACAATTGAATCTTCAATTTGGGAGTCAGCGAATCCCAAATTGCTCGATTCGTGTTTTTGGGAGCATTGATTTACCCATCATCTTCCTTTTTCTTCAATTTCAGCTCTTGTTCGAGTTTTTCGATCTCACGAAGATCTTCCGCGTCTGCTGCTTCGGCCTCGGTGATTCGACGCTGAGCATCGAACGATTCGTAACGTTCGTACGCAATCCGCGTCATATCCTCGCGGCTGACTTTTCCCGGGCCTTCAAGCACGGGCTTATCATTGAATCGCAGTAAGTCGTCTACGTTCTTTCGCCAGAAATCAAGCGTCAAATCCTTGCGTTGTTTTACCCGCAACTCGGCCTGTTCAAGGAAGATGACAACCAAGCGATTCAATGTGTCGATCTCATCTTCCGTCAGATAGTTCTTGGCAATGATCACATCGTGTTTGCGAACTCGACTACCACTCCAATTCGTAAGCGACATGTTCGCCTCATTTGGGTTGGCGCGACTGACAATGATTTCAGCCGCAGTCTGACCGGTCGCCGCGAAGTGCAACTTGTTCTGTGCCTCAGCAAAGAAAAGCTGCGTGGACGAATCGTCGGCCGCGTAGTCTCTGCTGAGAGCGAACAGCTCGCGGACCTTCTGGTAGAAACGTTTCTCCGAGGCTCGAATCTCGCGAATCCGTGCGAGCAGCTCGTCAAAGTAATCCCAGCCTTTCGGGTCTTTCAGGCGCTGGTCATCCATCACGAATCCCTTGACCAGGAACTCGCGAAGGTTAGCTGTAGCCCATTGCCGAAACTGAGTGCCACGTGGTGAACGCACCCGATAGCCAATCGCCAGGATCAGGTCCAAATTGTAGAGTTTTGTCGAGTATTTCTTGCCGTCTGCGGCAGTTGTCAAGGATTCCTTGACAACTGAAACCTCCTGCAATTCCCCCTCTTCCAGGATGTTCTTCGCGTGCAAAGATACATTTTGCTTGGTAGTTTGAAAGAGATCGGCGATCTCTAGTTGGGTCAACCAGACGGTACCTTGCTCGACTCGCAGATGCATCTGCGTCACACCATCGTCCGAGGTGAACAGAATCAGTTCGCTCATTTCTTGCCTTTCTCCTTCCCCGTCATCTCCGAGTACATCTTGAAAAGTGTCTCGAGTCGTTCGGTGTCGTTCTTGAAGCGACGACCGATGTAGATGCGTTCAAGCGTTTCGTCGTTCCGATCGTGCGCGGCTCGTAGATCGTCCGGCATGGTTTCAGAATCGTAGAGATCCGCAATCGTTGCCGGCCAATGAGCTTCACGGGCGAGAAGGATGTTCTCGGCGCAACGGGTGAGCTCCGCTTTGTTTTCGTCGGTCAGTGGAGGAACGGGGAAGGTGTTCCAGCCAAGTACATTTGAATACGAGAAATCCGTTCGCATCCGAACGCACACAGCCCCAATCCAAACCAAATGCAGTCTAGAAGCAATCAATGCAATGTAAAAAGCAGCAACATCGTACATCGCAAACTGCCTGTCTCCCACGATCGTTCGACCAGATACTAATCCAACAGGTAGATACGGCCTCGCTTCCGAACTGACACGAGGGATGACAATTGTTTTGTTGCATTCGTGATGACGGTTCTGGCCAAAACGATGAGGAAAACCGGCTAGTCGCCTTGTATCTGCCTTGGTACTAGCAGATCGCACTTCGGCAATCTGTCTCAATCGCAGCCCGATTTCCTCTATTTGTTTAGCTCGATCAACTTCCTGATCGCATATCCATAAACAATAGCGCATTCGACCATTAATGAACTCTTGAGAACTTGAGAATTCTCTCACGTAGTTAATTGCGTCAGCATCTTGATGAAGTAGAGCAGCACGCTGATCGAAGTTAAGAAACAGATGTCCTCCGTCAACAGGCTTACTACCTGCATCCATTTCCGCTAGTCCGCTTAGGACATTCGATCGTTTATCGACGACTACACTTGGTCCAGCGACAAGATACGCATTGATGTTCTCCGCAGTTTTCTCAGAGCACTGATCCCGTTCCACTACAAACATCTTCGGGCGAAGGTCGACGCGTTTTGATAGTCCGACGATTATTACAGTCACGCCGGCATTGTGACTCGCTAAATTGCTCCATTGAAACGATGGATACGCAAAACGAATGCGATATCCAGATTTAAACAAAATTGTCCATAGGATCGGCACTTGTTGCCCTTGGCAAATTGAATTTGTCGCAACGAAGGCAATTTCTGCATCGTTGCCGTAATCCATTGCTTTAACAAACCATCCACTTACATAATCGAGCGTTTTCCATGTTCTGGTTCTACCTTTGAAAACGTTATCCATGTCTGCTTTTTGCGAAGCGACTTGCCATGTTGATCCAGCGTACGGTGGATTTCCGCAGATGTACGTTTCCCCGCCTTCATTCTCGAAATCAATCTCGACTTGATCGAGGGGAGTCTGAAACAAGTCGTCCTCGACAAGCTTCACTCCTCCGGTACCCGTTGGTGGACAGACCTTGAGCCAATCGAGCCGCAATGCGTTGCCGTGCGTAATCCAGTTCTCTTTGTTGAGCGGCAAGAACTCCGCGAGGGCTAATCGCTGGCCTCGATAAAGTTCGTCGCATTGATACTCAGCAATGATCAATGCGAGCCTAGCAACTTCAACTGCAAAGTGTCGCAGCTCAATCCCGCGAAAATTCGTCAGCGGAATCTCCGAGGCACGATCTGGCTCGCCGCGCAAGATGTTGATCTCGGCTTCGATCTTGCGCATCTCTTTGTAGGCAATCACCAAGAAGTTGCCACTGCCACAAGCAGGATCGAATACGCGGATTCGTGCCAGTCTTTTGCGGAGGTTTAGAAGCTTGCGAGGGTTGTCACCAGCTTCTTTTAACTGGGCGTGTAGGTCGTCAAGAAAGAGCGGGTTCAGGACTTTCAGAATGTTCGGCACGCTGGTGTAGTGCATCCCCAACGCGCCGCGTTCTTCATCGTCGGCCACCGCTTGGATCATCGAACCGAAAATATCTGGATTGATCTGCGTCCAGTCGAGCGATCCGATATGCAGTAAGTACGAGCGCGCGATTTGAGTGAACTTCGGAACGTCATTCTCAGTGGTTCCACCGCCAAATAAACCACCGTTCACGTACGGGAACTGACTTGCCCACGATCGTAACTTAGCCGCGTCGCGATCCTTCATCGGGATATCCATCGCCCGGAATATCTCAGCGAGTACGAAGTTGGTATTCAGCCCGCTTGGGTCACTCATCTGGCGCACGGTGTCGGTAAACAAACCGCTGCCATTAAAGATGCCAGTGTCTTCGGCAAAAAAGCAAAAGATCAGGCGAGCAAAGAAATGGTTCAACTCCTCGCGCCGCTCGTCTCCATCCCAGCCTGGGTTGGTGCGCAGCAGCTCAACGTACAAACGATTGAGTCGTCCGGTCGCCTTGATATCGAAGGCGTTTTCACGAATCTGCCGAACCGTCGAGATCCCGGCCAACTCAAGGAAGTAACCGAAGTGATCAGCCAGTTCTTTAAAATCGCATACCAATGGCGGGTCTTCTAAATTCAGACTCTCCGCATGAACGGTCTGCCCATCCGTTGCAAGCGCGAACTTTACCTTGTGCTTCCCCGAACCTGGGCTTTCCACAAGACGCTTCAAAAGGCCAGCGACGGCATCGGGGCCACCTGCCGAGCAAGTGGCCATGTGAATGTTGTTGCGTTGTAGAACCGCCAGAACGCCTTCGCCAGTCACGTCCGTTTTGTTTGTTGAGTTCTTTCCGCCATTGCGCAATCGCTGAAGCGTAGCAGTCTTATTGCCGAACGCTTCCAAAAAGGCGTACGGAAACTCTGCCGCGTCAAACGGCTCTTCGACAAGTTTGCTAACTGCCTCTTCGATCTCAACAGCGTTCATGCGGAATTAGGAATTAGGAATTAGGAATTAGGAATTAAAGACCTGCCGCCCCATTCCTAATTCGAAATTCCTAACTCCTAATTAAAACTGTTGCCTGCAAGCTGCTACAATCATACAATGCAGGCCTTACTAGAACAAGCAGGGATTGAAGATGGACAAATTCGGCGATCGAATTCGTGAACTCCGCAAGGCAAAAGGCTATTCCCTCCGCCAACTCGCACCGTTGGTCGGAGTGGGCTTTTCGTATCTCAGCAAAGTCGAGAGAGGTCGCCTCGACTTTGACGGCACCGCTTCCGAATCCCTGATTCATCGGCTCGCCGATGTACTCGACGGTGACGAAGAAGAACTGCTTATATTCGCAGGTCGCATTCCCGACTCAATCGTCGACCGCATCCGAGAGCAGCCAGAGCTGTTCAGAGTCCTGGCGAGGTGCGACGAAGAGAAACTATTGATGCTGAAAAAAATTGCGTTGCAGCCGGAGTCGAAGCAATGAAATCTCGGCAGCAGTCGCAATTAATCGGGATTGACCTGTTCGCAGGTGCCGGGGGAATGAGCCTTGGCGCAAGCCTTTCTGGTATTGACGTTCAGTTCGCGGTCGAGAATGACCCTTGGGCTTGTCGTACGTACCGTCGCAATCATCTACGTGGTTATGCCAATCTATTTGTGCGTGGGTGCTTAGAACGAGAACTTTGGACCGCGAAGTTCTGACAGACAAGGTGAGACCAAAGAATTCATAGTGAACACGCAGTTGCACCTATAACGGACACTTATTTCCCGCTCGATCCTTAGGAATTGGCTGCCTGGGGCGGCAGAGATTCAAGTAGATTAAGAATCAAAGGCAGAAGTTGCTTCTTGCGACTCACGACATCGTCGAGCTGATACAAATTGTCTTCCAGTTCGGGATAGTTGATTTCCTCCCAACCCTCTGGTTCGCTGCTCATGAGCAACAAACTTCCATTGCTGGCGATGTCAGTGACTAACAAGGCGGAAAAGCTGAGTTTTTCCTTTTCTGCCATCTGTTCAAGGGCGCGATGAAGTTCGTCCTTGCGCTGCCAAAAAAGATCGAACCCAATATCCTCGATTTGTGATATTGAAAACGAGATTCCGCTGTCTTCGAATTTTTTGCAGTCTTCTCGAACGACCTCCTCGGGAGTTCGAGTTCGCAGTGCAGAACCGACTTGAAAGAACTCGGCGGCATATTCCTCGAGATCAACATCACAAAATTGCTTGAGCCATTCCAGCGTCAAGCGATCCACTTCCGTCGTCGTTGGTGACCGAAGCAACAGCGTGTCACTGATCATTCCTGATGCCATGCACAAAGCAATACCTGGCGACGGTTGGATTCCTGCGGCGCGAAATTTACCTGCCACTAGCGTGCAAGTTGAACCAACTGGCTCATTAACGAACCGTATCGGATGGTTTGTTTGCAGTGATCCACCCAGGCGATGGTGATCAAGCACTTCGAGGATTTCTGCTTCGTCAGCGCCTTGAACTGCCTGCGCGAGCTCATTGTGATCGACCAAGACAATCTTCGGTTGCGGCGGGTTGACGAGGTCCGTTTTGGTGAGAATCCCAATCAGCTTATCGCCGTCAAGAATGGGAAACGCGGTTTGCACCGAACGCAGGATTTTCTGGCGAGCTTGTGCAACCGGTGTGCGTGCAGGCAGCGCCATAAAGTCTCGCTGGATTACGGACTTGATTGATCGCGCTGCTTTGATTCGCATCGTAGTGGTCGCGGTATCAAACGGGCTGATAATGACCGATACGCCGCGTGCCTTGGCCAGTTGCATCAAGCCGCTAGATAACCGGTAACCGCCCGTGACGACGATCGCTCGAACGCCCATTTCAATGGCTGGTAACTGGATCGTAGGGCGATCGCCGCTAACGACAAGTAGTTGCTCAGCCGGAAATTTTTGCATGCGTTTGGTAAAACCTTCCGCACTCATCGCACCTACGGTGACCACAAGGTCATCATCGCGATTGGGGTCGATGACGAAGTCGAACTCACCTTCCAACACCGAAACTATCTTGGTCAGATTACTGGAAATTTGTCGCGATCGAATCGGATCGACGCCACCTTGGAACACTAATTCCAACAGGTCCAGCAGCGAAACCAAGCCAACCAATTGATTGTTATCATCCATTACCGGGATCGATCGCAATGAATGTTTATCCATTAACTGGTAGACCTCGTAAAACACGTCGCTTTCGCGGGCCGTAACAACGGTGCGTTTGCAAACGTCTTCCAATTCAGGCCGGACGTCCATGATGATTCGCGGGGGCGTAATTCCAGCTCGCTTGAGCGCAAATTCAGTCCTTAAATTGGCCGGTCCACAACACGCAGCAATGGCGTCCGGCATCGTCGTTTGGCGAAGATACTCGGCGTACGCGATTGCAGAGCAAATAGCATCGGTGTCAGGATTGCGGTGTCCAAAAACGTAGACGGTCATTTAGTTACTCAACGAACTTCGATTTTTTGGCAGATTCTGACGTTAGCTTCAGGTCGCGTGGCAACCAGAAAGCACAATCGTTGATTGAACTCGACCAATTCGCAACCCCGACACCGATAAATGCCAGCGATGATTGTCTTAATCGCTCGTAAAATAGGATTTTCCGAGCGAATTAACGGGCTAAGGTTGGGCTGTTAAAAATTTGCTATTGTGAGCAAGAAGCGATTGCGCAAGTTTAATTCCATAATCTTGCCGCGTGCGGGGCTTGTCCCCGTCGGGCCGCGATCACGACCAGATGGCGAAGAAGAAATGACGTTGGCCACGGGCGGAGCTTGTCTCCGTCGGGCCATGATCAGAAAATGATCGTGCAGCGATGCGTATAACGATTGATTAATGCTCCACGCGGACAAGCCGCATGGTAGCGAGGCTCACTCCGCGAGCATCTTCTGGTTGTGATTATAGCCCGACGGGGATAAACCC
>JAYVSE010000298.1:0-14291 GCA_043775635.1 Planctomycetaceae bacterium
TGCTTAAAACCGATTTTGCATCGGCAAATCAAAGCGTTTTTGAACGAAAACATATAGGTTGGAAGTCACCTTCAGTTTAAAGATGGATTTTTTGAGGCAGTCTCGGCGAGCAAAGGCTCGCCGAGACTACCCGCACCATTGGCGCGCTATCGACCGAGATATCCCTTCCCAGGTTGCGTCCCCGCAGAGCCTGAGTCCGTTTTTCCGGTTACACTGATTGTATAGCTTGGCAATGTCAGATGCAAAATATCATTGGACGCAGGAGCGGATGCCTGAAAAAATCCCGAGCCCTGGATTCAGCAGCGGTGAAGACATCAAGATTGTGCCAACCCTGAAACACTACTGAAAACCAATAGGGATCTGCCCACAGATTCTGCGGAAGAGCCAAAATTTTGGAGTTTGGTTTTTGCCAAACTGAAGCTTGGGGACTACGACATTTCGGCGACAACTGATGATGGTTAATGTGCACCGACAGTCGTGTCTGCACTGGAGAAATCAAAATCAAAAATGACAGCGAATTGTTTGATGCATTGGTACAAGGGCTTTGGTACGAATCGGAAATCGCTACCCTAAACCAATACACGCATCGTTGCTTGTGGAAGTTACTCATCCCGGTCGCCGTCAACTGCGGCAAGAAACTGGTCGATCAATCCTTCAGGCGCATTGACGATATGTTCGGGCCCTGGAAACCTTCCGCTTTTGACATCGTCGATATAGTCCCGAAAACCTTCGACTCGCTCCACTTGCATTGCCTGCTCCATCTTGAAAAGGTTCCGATATTGTTTGGTGTGTCGCGGATAGGGAGGAGCGTGATTACCTAAGATATCTTCCGCAAACATGAATTGAATGTCACCGCCACTGCCTGCGCCAATTGACGAGGTCACCAGACGGGTGCGGCGGGAAATTTGCACAAGCAATTCGGCAGGTACGACTTCAACTTCAACCGCCCAGGCTCCTGCTTCTTCAAACGACTGAATCTGCTCGAATACCCATAGTGCCTCTTCAATGGTTTTTCCGACCGCCTTGAGGCCTCCTGTCCAGGTGCTCAAGCGGGGCACGAGGCCAGCGTGAGCTTCAACAGGGATTCCAGCATCAGAAACGGCCCGAATGAATTCTGGTCCCCATTGGCACATGATTCCATCTGCGCCGACTTCCATTGCGTCGTAGCCGGCACGGATCGCTTCAGTCGCGGTAGCAATCTTTGTCAACCCGATACAGAATGTCATGAATGTATTAGGCGCTGCTTTTCGGATCGCAATTGCGCTGGCCGAATTCCCTGGATCAAACTTGACTTTGAGTGTATCGATTCCCGCCTTTTCAGCCGCCGCTGCCTCGCTGGTCGTAAACGGCATGGTCTCGGTTAGAACGGTTTTTCCTTTCAGGTTTTGAAGGTGCTTGATGGTATAGTTACGGGTTGCATATTCCCCACCAAGGGTCATGGTCCGGTGTAATCCTCGCTTGTGCGCATCTCTGGGAGGCAGTGCACCAGATGGGTTTCCGTCAGGTTTCATTGGTTTGATCTTCTGCTGTAGGGAATTGTTTTTTGCGAGCCAGTTGGATTCACTCGATAGCACCAGTTTGTGGTGATCACCTCCGACACGTCGATCCCGCACCTCGCCGGAGCCCTTGGAATACCGGTCTGGCTCGCCCTATCAGCAGTCCCGAATTGGCAATGGTTTTTGGAAGGAAGTAAGCACCTTGGTATCCTACTATGCAGACGTTCCGCGCTCGCGAACGCGGACGCTGGGAGGATGTTTTCGTGCAAATTACAATGAAGCTCGCCAACATGGTGGAGAGACGGGGGTTTTAGAAACACGGCGACCTAATTTCAAAACTCGTTCACCTACGAGTCAAGGTCGTCCCGAAGCCAAAGTCGGAGATTCAAAATTCGCCAAACACCAGACTTTCGGTATACTCAACAAGATAGTTATTCATTGAACGGTCCTTATGGCCTCGGTTATTTGGCACCGCGGATCGTGACCCGACACAAATTGTCGTCGGCAGTGATGTAAAGCGATGTTCCGTCAGCACCGATGGTGCAATTGCTGACGCGTCCACCCGTGATCATTCGGCCAAGTAACTTGCCATCAGGTGTTAAGACATAGATGCCACCAGGGCCGCTGCCAAAAATGTTCCCGCTGCGGTGAACGGCTAGACCGTCGGGCAAGCCAGGAAATTCACCGATGTGTTTCTTCGCATCGTAGATGACACGACCTTCGCCGAGTGTTTTTTCAGGTGTGATTGGGAAGGACATCCAGAGCGGTTGTTCGGTATCGCTCTGCGCTACATAAAGTATTTTCTCGTCCGGTGATAAGCCGATGCCGTTAGGGCGAGCGAGCTGTTTGGTGAGCAATGTCAATTGACCGTTGGGGTCCAAACGAAACACCCCGCAAAAATCCAGTTCGCGTCGTGGATCATCGGCGCGTTGAGGTAATCCATAAGGTGGATCAGTAAAGTACAAAGAACCTGCGGAATCGAAGCATAAGTCATTGGGGCTATTCAATCTCTTGCCCTCGAAGCGATCGGCAAGCGTCAGTTTTCCGCCGCCGTTGGTCAATACGGAAACGCGTCGATCACCATGTTCGCAGGCGACCAATCGTCCTTCGCGATCAAGCGCCAAACCGTTGCTTCCCGGCTCCAGGCCGTAATAGGTCACCCCTGTATATCCACTTGGGTTCATGAACAGTTCGATGCCCCGCGAGGGTGACCAACTGTAGATGCTGTTTCGCGGTATATCGGAAAACAGCAAGTGCCCGCTGGCACTGTCGCCGACCCAGACAGGGCCTTCGGACCAAGTGAAGCCCGACGCCAGAATTTCAATCTGGGCATTGGGGTCGACAAGTTCGTCAAGTGCTGGATCAAGTCGCTCGATGCGTCCCATGGTTTCGGCTCGGACAACAGGCATGTTGAATACGAGGTTTGAGAAGATCAACAAGGCGAAGGATGTTGATTGGAATCGTCGGCAGGTTGGGAAATGCATTTGCACGGTGGCGGCCTATGGCAATGATGGGAACGTGCTTAGGATCGAGCGGGAAATAAGTGTCCGGTACCTTTCGTGCAAAGCACCCGAAGGGCGAGTTCCTCGCAAAAGGTACCGAACACTTATTTCCCGCTCATTGTCTTCGAAATCAGACATGTTTTGACGTTGTCAGGTGGGTTGGACAGGACAACGTTGTATTGTAATCCCAAACGAAGCGAGTGGAAGGTTTCGCCTTTTTTGGCGTTTTGGCTACTTTAGGATCATATCATCCACGGTTTTTCCGCCTGGAATCATCGGCAAAACGTGCTCTTGATACGGAACTTGGACATCCAGCACATAGGGGCCTTGATGGTTGATCATTTCCAGTAAAGCGCCCCTTAATTCCGACTTCAAGCGGACGGTCGCGGCACCGCAACCGTAACCTTTGGCGATCATGACGAAATCGGGGTACCGTTGTTCGGCATAGGCGAACCGATCGGCATCACTGCGTCCGCTGGCTTCTTCATGGTCGATGGGGCCGAGGTAAGTGTGAGCACGATTTCGGCCCATGAAGCGGTCTTCCCATTGAACCACCATGCCAAGGTGCTGGTTATTGAGTAGCAGCACCTTCACTGGAAGCTGCTCACAAAAACAGGTCGCGAGTTCCTGGATGTTCATTTGGAAGCTGCCATCGCCATCGATGTCAATGACCAGCGCGCCAGGATGTGCTGCTTGGACACCCATTGCCGCTGGAAGTCCAAAGCCCATCGTGCCCAGACCGCTACTGCTCATCCAAGTTCGCGGACGGTCGAACTTAAAGAACTGTGCTGCCCACATCTGGTGTTGTCCAACGCCAACTGAAACGTAGGTTTCAAGCCCCAGTTCCACGGTCAATTCGCTGAGCGCGCGGATCGCATGTTGCTGGAGAATGCCATCGAATTCCTGGTCATAAGTGAACGGATACTTGGTCTTCAATTCCTTGACTTGCTTAACCCAAGGAGCAATGTCCTCGGGCGGCTGAACAATTTTATTGAGAGCACCAAGTGCTTGGCGAACGTCGCCGCAAACGCCGATATGCGCGACTTTGTTCTTATTCAATTCGGAAGCGTCGACATCAATGTGAATGATCTTCGCACCACGAGCAAACGCGGCGACTTGTCCAGTCACCCGATCATCAAATCGCACACCCAGTGCAATCAACAGATCGCAGTCGCGAACCGCGTAATTGGCATAAGCCGATCCGTGCATTCCAAGCATGTCAAGCGACAATGGATCGTTTACCGGAACGAGACCAAGGCCCATGACAGTGGTCGTGCAGGGGATCCCCGTGATTCGCAGGAACTCGCGCAGCTCGCTTGCTCCATCCGCCGTGATCACGCCACCACCGGCATAAACGATCGGTCGTTTGGCACGCAGAATGGCAGCAGCAACTTGCCGTAACTTTTCGTCTGCAACGTCAGCCACGAAGGGGTTGTAGCCTGGCAGATTCATCGGCACATCCCAATCGACTTCGATGGAATCCATCTGAACGTCTTTAGGCAAGTCAACGATCACGGGGCCAGGGCGTCCGGTAGTCGCGATATGAAAGGCTTCTTTCATCACGCGTGCGAGGTCAGCCACATTGGTGACAAGGTAGTGATGCTTGGTGATACCGCGGCAAACTTCAACAATCGGCGTTTCTTGGAACGCATCGGTACCGATCACGCCGGTCGGCACTTGGCCGGTCAAGCAAACCAGCGGGATGCTGTCCAACTTTGCATCCGCGATCGCGGTCACTAAGTTTGTTGCGCCAGGACCGCTGGTGGCCATTGCGACGCCGACTTTTCCCGTACTGCGAGCGTAGCCTTGAGCCGCAAACGCTCCACCTTGCTCGTGTCGAGGCAAAATCGTCCGGATTGAACTTTCGTAGCGGGTCAATGCTTGGTGTAGCGGCATGCTACAGCCGCCGGGGTAAGCGAAAATGACCTCCACACCGTGGTCGACTAGCGATTTGACAACGATGTCCGCACCGGTCATGACGGTCGTTTTGGTGGCGGTAGTACTGGTGCTCATTTTGTTCTGTATTAATTTCGAGTGAAACGCGGCTATTTTTCGGTTCAAAGCAAAAACTGACGTTTACTCAAACCGAAGAAACACCGAATCTAAAAGCGGACCACGACTTAGGCAATGGACAAAACCCACCTGGGAAAGGTTCTGGGCGGTTTTTCCTGAATTGAATGACGGTTTTGACGCGTTGCAACGAGCAACTGTCTGCCATCGACGCCCATTCTATTTCCAACAATGCATCCTATTTGACCGGTAAGGACGCCGACATGCCACCTATTTCCGACTTTCTCATCGTCGCTGGCGGGGGGGCAATCGGCTCCGTGCTGCGATACATGCTGGCAATCGGCTCGGCTCGGTTGCCCGGCGGAACCACGCTCGCAGGCACTTTGGTGGCAAACTTACTGGGCTGTTTTTCAATTGGGCTGCTCGTCGCCATCGTTTCTCAGTACCCCGACTGGATCAGCGTCCGTACGGTCACTGGAATCCGCGTTGGACTACTGGGCGGATTGACGACTTTTTCGACGTTCGCGGCAGAATCGGTGGCTCTCGGCTCGCAAGGACGTACGGGCTGGATGGTCGCCTATATGATCGCGTCCGTTGGACTGGGACTAATGGCGGTTTCACTTGGCATGGCGGCGATTCAACCGATTCAGCCAAATCAGGAGTCGATTCAATGATTTGCATTCGATTGACGATCACTTTTCTCTTCGCTACGGGACTTTGTCGTGGAAATGCTTTGGCCGATGGTCCACCAGCATTCTTCAGTGACAACCGCATTGCCGTTGACCAGAACAAGGTTGACCCGAACACTGCGCTGTTCGAAGAAGCAAATCTTCGTGCAGTGATGTTCATCGACGCGGATCGCGGTTGGTCCGCAGGCGACCGAGGGACCGTACTGCATACCGAGGATCAAGGTGTATCGTGGAAGCAGCAACCAACAGGAACAGCGGCTTCGCTTGCAGATATCGCGATGTACAACAGCAAGCGAGGGCTGGCGATCGGTGGCTATTACCAGGGATACACACAGCTAAGCATCGGCGAAGTGGTCGTCACTGAAGATGGTGGACTAAAATGGCGTGTGACGACCGGCCATGACCTGCCTCGGTTGCGTCAACTTATCGTCGGGCCCGGTGGAAAGTGCGTCGCTGTGGGCGATTGGTCGCCGGTTCACTTGACCTGCGTATTCGCTTCTGAAAATGGTGGCCAAACTTGGCAGCCGCAACCATGCTTGATCGCTGGGCCAGCCGTTGGGATCGCGGGATCAGTTGATGACTATCTCGTGCTCAGCGACCAAGGCGAAGTGGTACGATTCAAAGCTGACTCCAACCCACAAAAACTCTTTCCTCCCGGCGACGATTGGCGATCACTTGCTGGTAATGAAAACCGACGTCTGCTCGTCGGACCACGAGGAATGATCGAGTCACAAGATCAAGGTGAGACCTGGCACGTGAATTCCAGGCACCCGGGTGCGTCACCTGCGCTCGCGACAGCCGCGCTGGAACCCGCAGCCGCTTTGGAGCTCGCAGAATCCGGTACGGCGGTCATGTGGAAAGATGAAATCTGGGCAGTGAACGATTCAAGTTCATCGATCACCGTATTTCGTCCAACATCGCTCGAAGCGATATCGCATCCTGGACAAGCCTCCGTACGTCGGATCATCCGATTAGATCGCGATCGTGGTTGGGCTGTTGGAGATTTTGGACTCATCCTCACGACCCGAGATGCTGGGCAGACATGGCGCACGTTGCGTGGTGGAAATCGAATGGTGGCTGTGATGGTGATTGGTTCACAACCCGTATTGATGCCTTGGACGCTGTTCGCAATTGAATCGCTGCAGCATCAGCGCCGTGTCGCGCTGGTGATCGATCGACGAGATAAGAAAGTTACAATCTCCGAACGAGATAGTGTCAGCGATGCGTCCACGAAACTCGGACCATCGTCGTTGTTTATCGCAAGCGATGACGGCAATCGGATTGCCGAAATATTGCGGCTTGCTAAACCAGCGGTCATGGTGCTCGATCAGACACTTCAACCGGATCAGCGTGCCGCGTGGTCTGCGGCCGCGCTCGAGTCGGGAGTGCAACGCGTCCTTGAAGTCGGCGCGCGTGGCTCACAAACGATCCACGTTGCATCGGCAATTCCTTCGGCAGGCATCTTGGCCAGCGATGTGTGGTTCGATGCGATCGCCTTGCTCTCGCCTGATTATTCGCCGCCATCCAAGGTGATGTTGTCCGCTCGTCTGGACGCGACGAACGACCGTTTGGCTGGCGATGGTTTGGCGACCTGTGTTGGAAATGACGCGAGATATTGTTGGTCAAGAGAAACCACAAACAGCCGCCGGCAACTTCAAGTGCTACAAGCACGCACGACAGAAATGAACTGGATTGAATCGCTTGTGACCAACGCCAAGAGCTCAGATGAGTTTAAAAGCCTTCTCGAACCGATGCTTCCTCGAATCGTCGATAGCGATCGTCAACGCGTATTCGCTAGGTTGATGGCATTGATCGGAAAACATGCTCGCCAAGATCTACATGTCGCCGCGCTCGAGGTTTTGATTGACGATGCCGACAAGCGTCCCGACAAAAGCTCAGAAAAAAGAAACGATCTGATCGCCCTTGCTCGGCTACGGCTTGCCGCCGTGACTAGTAGCAGCGAATGGCATCAAACATTTGGCAATGCGGCCATGATATTGCCGACTTCACGTATGGCGGGATTCAATACAACAACACACAGCCCCGTCAATTTAGCTGTGCAGCTTTCTCCATTTCAGACACAGGTAGCTCCAGCGTTGGAAATGAACGCGAGCAATCGACGTAATGGCGGTGTCCCGCGTTATGACGAACCATTGGATCATGGGGTCAAGCTGGCCAGCGGCACAACGGAGATACCACCGGCGAACAAGAAAGTTTCAACTTCAAAGGTTGACTTGCGTTGGCAACTTCATCCTGCGGTTTTGATGGTTGGCCGCGCGAATGAAATGAGCGACCGCGTTCTCAATGCGCCGTTACAAACCTTGGGAGAGTCACCATTGAATGACACTTCGTCAGAAGTTGACACGTCCATTATCCGGGCGAGCGACAATCATGTCGCTACGAAAAATCTTCGCCGGGTCGCTGAGCATTCGGCATCAGGTCGGTGGGGCTTGCTGGCGAAAGACGCCCTGTCAACAGCAACGAATGTCTGCCCGATCGCAACATCCAGGCCGATGCTTGACGGAACGTTCGATGAGCCTTGGTGGGGTGATGGCAAATCGCTTCCCGACGGCACGGCGAATAGCGTTTTACGTTTCGCTCATGACGAGGAATTCTTCTATATCTCGATCGATGCGGCGATCCTGAATCCGGCAAGCCACACGGCAAAAATTCGGCAGCGAGATACGCCGCTGGACAGTTCGGATCGATATTGCGTTCGACTTGATATCGATCGTGACCTGATGACAGCCTACGAATTTGAGTTCGATTCAGTTGGCAATACCCGTGATAGTTGCGACGGTTTTTTACAATTTCAGCCTCGATGGTTCATTGCCTGCTCACAATTCGATGGCCGGACGAAAGCAGAAATCGCTATCCAGAAATCAGATATTTCACCGTTAAATGAACTGCATGATACAATTTGGAACGTATCGATTCAGCGATTGATCCTGCAAACGCCAGGACACGGACTAGCTCTTCCGGACCCGATGGCCTGGCAGCCCGTTTGGCTCCAATGAAGGTCGGTTTCATACGACGAATCGTGATGCTATTATCCTCCCTATGAGCGAACAATTTTCAGGACATGGTATCGAAGCTGGATTGCTACAAAGACTGCGTACGTGGCGCGACGTGTTGCCGCCGCTCATCTTATTTCAATCGCTTCGCGTCTGCGGTTCGCCAATCTACGTGGCAATGTCACTTGTTACCGTAATCGCGATTTCGGCAATTCTCTCAGGCGGATTGGTTGACTCGGTGGTTGCTTATCCGAGATTCGCGAATCGCCTCGCCTTCGATAGCGTCAGGTCCGATGGGCGGGATCTGCTGTTGATTTTGGTGGCTTTCGTTGTCGGCATTTTACCTGCGGCGGCAACCATGCGTTCAGGCGCCATCTACGCTGCCCAGCGAGACGCTGAGCCAATCATGGCCGGATTGCGACTCGTTCGCTCTCGGGCGGTTTCGATGCTGCTTGTACTCATGCTTCCCATGGTCTGTATCCTTGGATTGCTGGCCCCCGTTGCGGCGCTGGCGCTGGCGGATCGTATTCCCGGCATCGGCAATGCTATTGCGGAACTCCTCGGTGCGCTGATTTCACCGCTCGTGATCGTCATCGGGCTAATCGGAGCGGGTTCCATCGTCGCGATCCCCCTTGGCTGGGCTTCATTGTCGATTGAAAAGCGAAACGACCCGTTCGACGCGCTTTCTCGTGGGTATGAGTATCTTTACCGCCGACCAGTACAGTTGGCCTTGTACCTTGTGATCAACGTGCTTACAGCGTTGTTTTTGGGTTGGATGGCGAGTTGGGTGGCGTACACAGCAGACGGGCTGAGCAGTACCGTTTACCGGTTGGGTTCCGGTGGTGAATCGCTTCCAATTGCGATTCGCGTGATGCTTGCACATCTGCCGTTAGCCGTGACGATGACTTCTTTCTTTGCTGTCCTTGGTGCCGTCTATTTACTGCTCCGAAAGGATGCCAATGAGCAGGAAATTGAAGAAATTGTCGTATCGACCGTCGATCAACGCACCGTAGACCTGCCATCGCTTTAGATCGACTGTTGATAACTCAGTTATTTCTCGCTAGCGGCTCGGAATGCGGACCGCATTCGATCCTGTTCAGTTCTCGAAATGCCCAGGTCGTTCGCAACAGCGGCCCATCCACAAACGACCTTCCTGATATGCGAAATGATGCCATGGGCTTCCTCTCCTCCGAGCCGAAAGTAGTCCGCAACTTCCATAGCAAGGTCGAGGTTGAGCGAATTGTCGGCGTCCGAGATGTTGAGGCTTAAGCCGGTGCCTGACGGATCGGGGTTCAAGTCATACGCTGGAGAAAGCTTCCAACCGTCGGGTTGCAGCAAAAAGCCATGATTGCGCAAGTGATCGTCTGTGTTTGAAACGCAGATCGAAAAAACGATTCGCCGCCACAGTTCGTGCATGTCCTTCTCAGGGTCGGCACCGTATCGAGTCAGGAACTCAACGATTTCAAGATAGCTCGCGCCTTCTTTGAAGCTCGTTCCGTCGGAGTATCCAAGCATCGTCATCGCCGACGCAAAATGCCTTCGTGCCCGCACACCACCGACGACTACACGATCAAAGCGTTTCACCATAAACGTGTGATTGCGTCCACCGAAGTTTTGCATGATCGCCTCGGCAACGTCGAGCCCCGAGGCGATTGCGAGTCGATGCGCGACCATTTCCCAACCGCCAACGTCAACTTGATCATTCCGACCTGGGAACTTTGCGATCCATAAATTTTGAGCGTCGTCACAAACTCCTGCTTTGGGCCGAGCACCGCCAATGGATGAGCCGGGAGCCATCAGCAATCGGAGCCAATGACTCGATTCATCATCATCGAACTCCTCGTCCGATTGAAACCTCCAGGCCGCTTGTTCCAATTCTCGCAACCGCACCCAAGGAGGCGCGGTTTGGCCCTGTTCGTTCGACTGAAAGTCACCGTCGATCGTGTTTCTGAAGCGGAGTCCGCCCATTCGTTGTTCATCATGGACGCCGAGCATCAAGTCCGAGCCCATCAGTACTCTAGGGCGACGATTTTCAAGTCGCGCCTGAATTGCCTCGCGATGCTTCATCAGTAGCTGACCCCAACGATCCGGGCTCGAATCGAGAAATAGCCCAAAGTTGAGACGGTTCGCATCATTTAGATATTGAGGACCTGCAAAGAGTCGAAGTTCCGGATCGAGCAACATCGCACGTCGCCCGTTGAGCCATTGAGGCGAGTACTCGAACGAAAACGTTTCTCTTCCTCGGGTGATTTGAGAATGTAACAACCCGATGAATTGGGGCTCGTTCAGCTCTTGCCAATCGGCAAAGACATAAATCTCACGCATCGTCTGTTTCGCCCGGTTTGGTTTTTGGCGCGCGAGATCGGGGCGGCTTCAACTTGGCATCTTCCAATCGTCGCCCGAGTTCATCGTCGCGAGCCAACTTTGAAAAGTCGTTCTCCAGCCCCAAAACAACCAGTACTTGAAACAGAGTCGTGACGGACGTGTTACCGCTGCCCGTTTCGAGCACGTGGAGTGTGTTGCGACTGATGCCGGCACGCTCAGCCACCTTCGCCGCCGATAGGCGTCGACGAAGTCGCGCCAGTCGCAGGTTCTCTCCCAAATCCGCTAAAATTCGGCGATGTTTGGGGAGCAACACCTTTTCGGTCCGCATAGAAGTGTACTGTAAATCGAGCAATTAAATCATCTAATGCTCAAAGTATAGTGCATGTCGCGTCATTTGCAACCGATATCTGCAAGCCCCACCGGACGGCGTTAAACGCTTCCACGGAAGAAGCATTCCGGTTTTGGAAACAGGAGGCGGAACCTCCAAGACATCTCGTTCCCTGGCAGAGCCAGGGAACGAGAATGCTGAATACTGGCGATCAGCGAAAAACGCGGAAAAGGGACGGTTATTTCTTGGGGCGTGTGTATTTAACCATTCTGACCTCATTTCCACGTTCGTTAAAATGAACTTCGTCCATATGCGTCGCCATCATTAGCAGTCCGCGACCATGCTGCATGTCAATGGTGGTTCCCGCTACGGAGCTCGGAACAATCGAAGTGTCGAAGCCATCGCCCTGGTCGCGAATGGTGATTTCAACTCGTGTGCGACTAACAAATGCTGACAGCATGACCGTCCGCGATGCGAACGGTTCCTGAACTCGCTTGTCCTTCACAACATCGGGATCGACACCATCAAATTCGCTGTCTTCAGCCGGGGAATATTCTGCGCTGCTAAGTTGAAGATTGCCGCGAAACATCGCGTTATTCAACGCCTGTTCAATCGCGATGGCAAGTCGGACATTTTCGATGGAAGGAAAGAGTTCCATTCCCGCTGTGACCTGAATGATAAAATTCGCGACGGGACTAACCATCGACGCATCGTTGGGCAATTCGAACGTGTAATCGTTGGTCAGCAAGCACCCGATGAGTTGTGAAAAACTACGATCGGTTCGCATGACCCCTAGCACGTTACTAATGGTTTGTTCCAGAAGTCCGTCTAAGCGACTTTTGGGAACGTAAGCCGCCGCACCGTGTCGCAACGCTTCAACCGCCAAATCCTCGGATCCCAATGCCGTGATTAGAATCGCGGGAATTCCGGGATAGTCCATTTGCATTTTTTCGATCAACCCCAGACCGTCGAGCTCGGGCATTTCTAAGTCGCTGACCACCAAATCGGGATCATGGTCCTTCAAGGCAGCAAGTGCCTCGACTCCATTGACGGCCAGGATTACTTGATAATCGCACTGTTCAAGTAGCATTTGAATATGCATCGCTTGTGTCGGTGAATCTTCAACCAACAAAACCGTGACCATGGCCGCTCCCGCTTTAAGAGTTAATCAACAAGACGTGCAAATGCGTTTGTAAAGAGAACTTTACCAACAGATCAGTGCCAAGAACGCTTTTGTACAACGATTCAGGACCAAGATTCGCCAAGATTCTAGTGGTACTCAGCGAATTCGATGGAATTCCGTTTCGAGGCTCGTTGCGGAGGCATTTGGCCGCGCTAGTCCCAATCACCTGATGACTCGCTAGACTGTCGCCGCAGGTACAGTCGTTGCCGCAGGTCTTTTTGCCACAGGTTTTAATAAAATTGTCGTCTAACGATACAAACAGTCCGTTCGACAAAGTTAATGAGTCGAACACACCGCGCAAAGCCGCAATCACCTTTATCCTACTGACTTTGGTCATCGACATTATTGGCATTGGGCTTGTCGTTCCTGTTTTGCCTGAGTTGGTCAAGGAATTCGTTGGTGGCGACACATCAACGGCGGGTCGATATGTCGGTGTCATTGCAGCAACGTATTCTTTGGCACAGTTCTTATTCGCGCCGATCATTGGGGCCTTGTCGGATCGCTTTGGACGTCGGCCCGTATTGCTGGCTTCGATGTTCGGCCTGGGGATCGACTATTTGATCCAAGGATTTGCGCCCACGATCGGCTGGTTATTTGTCGGTCGCTTGATCGCGGGCATTATGGGAGCAAGCTTTTCGACTGCAAACGCTTACATTGCTGACGTCTCGAACGAGAAAACTCGCGCACGAAACTTTGGCTTAACGGGAGCGATGTTCGGGATTGGCTTTATCATCGGCCCAACGCTGGGTGGATGGCTTGGTGGCATTGACATTCGTTTGCCTTTTTTTGCAGCGGCAGGGCTTTCGCTGCTCAATTGGCTATATGGTTTTTTTATTCTGCCGGAATCATTGCCGCTTGAATCCCGCAGTACGTTCTCGCTTGCCAAAGCCAACCCGTTGGGCTCGATCGGAAATTTGCGGATGTATCCTGTCGTGGCAGGGTTAGCGATCGCGTTCATTTGCAGTTCGCTCGCCCAGCGTGGTCTGGAAAATGTTTGGGTGTTGTACACCGGGTATCGCTTTCACTGGGACGAAGTGACCAATGGAACAACGTTGGGGCTTGTTGGATTGATGGCGGTAATCGTCCAAGGTGGGTTAGTTCGTCCGATCGTAAGTCGGTTCGGCGCTCGCAGAGTTGCCATTTTCGCGACGCTTCTTTCCTCCGTGGCATTTCTGGGCTACGGACTTTCAAGCCAGGGTTGGATGATTCCGATCGTCATTGTGTTTGGGGCGATGGGTGGCCTTGCAGGTCCAGCAATTCAGAGCATTGTTGCGGGACAAGTACCGCCCAGTGACCAGGGCAAAATTCAAGGCGCATTGACATCGCTCATCGGGCTCACCAGCGTCGTTGCACCGCTAATTTTTACCACTGGTTTGTTCGGCTATTTCACGTCAAGTTCGGCGGTTTTTCCCTTACCTGGGGCACCCTTTTTTCTTGGCAGTGGACTGCTGCTAGTCGCAGCGTTTGTATTATCCAGAGTTTTTGCGAGTTTTCCCGATACCAAGTCGTCGTGAACGGTGTCCACAATTGACAACGATTCCAGGGGTTTTACACTGGTTAGCGAAAACACTTAGTGAAAATGCGAAGCATTTGGTTAGCGGTGCGGCGCAAGCCGCCCGGTTTTCGAAACGGCACCGGACCGCTCGCGGGCTGTTGATTTAGTTGTGTTTTGAATTTTAGCGTGCAAATCATAACCCGAATGCGTAAGCGAGGGATCGCAATTATCCCTCGCTTACGCAGCGGG
>JAYVSE010000299.1:0-17692 GCA_043775635.1 Planctomycetaceae bacterium
TGCGTAAGCGAGGGACCACTGCGATCCCTCGCTTACGCATTCGGGTTATGATTTGCACGCTAAAATTCAAAACACAACTAAATCAACGGCCCGCTAGCCTCGGGCCTTACAACGCTCTAACGACCGCGATGTTTTCAAGCAGCGATTCCGCGCACGCTTTCGCGAATGCGGGATCATTGATCTCCATGTCAAGCGAACGCACGGGAATATCGCTACGCAGTTCGCTCTCGATCGCACCGAACAAGGCGGCATCCGCGTCGGCATCGTAGAACGGTCCGCCTGCGGCGCTGATCACACTGATCGCTCGCCGAGGAATCAAGACGGTCACGGGAGCCGAGTAAGTGTTCACTTTGGACGCTAAAATCGACCCGAGTTGACGGCATTCTGTGGCGTTGGTTCGCAGCAACGTGACTTGTGGATTGTGAATATAGAGCGTCCGATTCTCAAACTTCTCAGGCACCGATTCTCGCTGTCCGAAATTGACCATGTCCAGGCAACCCGGAACGACGATGGCAGGAACACCGGCTTTCGCGGCCGCGTCCATTCGTGTCTTGCCAGCCGACAGCGTCCCCCCGACCAACTCATCCGCCCACTCGGTCGTCGTGATGTCCAACACTCCGGCGACCATGCCGCTCTCAATCAGCGACTCCATCGCTTGTCCGCCCGCACCGGTGCAGTGAAACACCAACACTTCGTAACCGGCCGCTTCCAGGATTGGGATCGCCGCGTTGACGCAGGCCGTCGTATTACCGAACATGCTGGCAACGATCAGCGGACGTTCGTCGGCGGAGGTCACAACCGCCTCAACCATTCCACAAATGGCACCGGCAGCGCGTGCGAAGATCATTTTGGAAATGCGATTCAGTCCCGCCACATCGACGATGCTGGGCATCATCGTGATGTCCTTGGTTCCCAAGTAGTGAGCTGTATTGCCGCTGGCGAGCGTCGACACCATCAACTTTGGAAATCCGATCGGTAGCGCTCGCATTGCCGCCGTCGCGATCGCGGTACCGCCGCCACCGCCGAGCGATATGACACCGTCAATGCGCCCTTCCCGCTGCAACCGAGCCAACAACACGGGAGCCGCCTGTGACATCGCGGTGACACATTCACCACGATCCGCTCGTCGGAGCATGGCACCAAAGTCAATATCGAGTGTTGCGGCAACCTCGTCACGCGTGATATCGGGATGAATCTGCGGCGGTCCCGAGGTACCGACATCGATCAACAATGGGGTGTGTCCCTGCTGTCGAATCTTCTCGGCAACGAACGCGTGCTCGTGACCTTTCGAGTCCAGGGTTCCCAAGACGGCTACATTAGACATTCGAAATCTCCTTCGGCGTCATTCTTTCGACAGGAATCTTTTTGAATTTTCGGGTCAGTTCGGTCAGCGACTCTTCGAACGCCATCCGCTCAAGACTCGAGGCACCGACGAATCCGACGACATCCGTGTGTTGATTGATATACGCGGCATCCTCGGGCGTGGAAATCGGGCCGCCGTGTGAGAGGCAAATCACATCTTGGCGAACGGCCATCGCTGCGGAGGCAATCGCTTGGGTCCGATCAGCGGCCTCCTCCAGCGAGCAAGTCGCATCGGTGACTCCGATCGTGCCACCCACCGTCGTTCCCACATGGGCGATGATCACATCGGCCCCAGCGCGAGTCATCGCAGTGGCCTCGTCAGGGGTCGCGACATAAACGATTGTGAACAGGTCCATTTTGTGAGCCAAGGCGACCATGTCGATTTCCTTCTGGACGCTCATCCCCGTTTCTTCCAAAATCTGGCGAAACCGCCCGTCGACGATGGTATGCGTTGGGAAGTTGTTCACTCCTGAAAAACCCATCTCTTTGACTTTTAACAGCCAGTGCCACATTCGCCGACGCGGATCGGTTGCGTGAACGCCGCAGATCACGGGGACTTCTTCCACAACCGGAAGCACCTCGAATTCACCGATCTCCATCGCCACGGCGTTGGCATCGCCGTAGGACATCAATCCCGCTGTCGAGCCATGGCCCGACATGCGAAAGCGACCGGAGTTGTAAATGATGATCAGATCGACACCACCTTTTTCGAGAAATTTCGCACTGATTCCCGTTCCGGCTCCCGCCGCAATGATTGACTCACCACGATCCAGTGTGGCGTGCAATCGATCGAGAACTTCGACGCGAGTGTAAGGATTTCCGATTCCGGTCCAGGGGTTGGGCATCGTCTTTGGCTCATCGGTAAGTAATGAAGGGAGGGGAACCTTTGCAAGCCACAAGCGATTGGACTGAATAGTTCCTGCACCCGCGTCTTCTACAACGGAATGTAAGCTTGCTCAAAACGGGGCGAGTTGTCCATCAACCAAATACCCAAAATGATACGCGAAATACACATCTAGCTCGTCATTCGCTCTCACTCGAGCTGCTAGAATACCGTCATGAATGAACAAGATATCCTAGACAAACAGGTCTGGGGGCCTAATGCAAACATCCTTGTCGTACGTGCCGATGATTCAGACGCTCGTGATTGAATGGCGTCGTCCGCTATCGCCCTCTCGTTATTAAATTTTGGCATTGCTCACTGTGGCATTATGGCTGCGTTTCCTGAAGAAATATTGACAAAGTGCGAATGGGTACTTAAAATGTCCACATCATGAGAACAGCTACCGTCCGAGATTTGAGAAACAATTTTGCGATGCTCGAAGCTTGGTTGGCTGAGGGCGAGCAAGTCTGCATCGAGAAACGTGGGAAACCAATCGCTTTGCTGACCGGCGTGGGGCGAAAACGACCCGGCAAGGTGAAGACTCCGGATTTCGAGGCGAGGTTGAACGCGATCTGGGGCGACCGGGTCTTTTCCGAAGCGGAGGTAGCGGAGATGCGGGCGATGGAACTCGAGGGCGAAGAGGGATGAATTGCTTCCCGGATACTTCATTCCTATGTTCCCTGTATCGACGACAAGTCAACTCAACTCTAGCGATTACGTGGATGAGGCAGCGAACAGGACCATTGCCAGTCTCATCGTTTTTGCTCCTGGAGTTTCGCCAATCGACGCGCTTGCAGGTGAAACTCCGCTCGTCTGACAAGAATAAGGGCTTTGACTTGCGAGAGGCTACTCAAATGCTTCACGATTTGGATTCGGATTTGCGGAACGATGTATTGAAGCCGGTACCGGTGGACTGGGCAGTCGTCCATCGATTGGCCGAAGACTTGAGCGATCGCTATACATTCAGCGGTGCTCATCGGCTGGCGGACATTCTCCATGTCGCCACGGCGTTGCATCTTGGTAAGACGGATTTCCTGACTTTTGATGCGAATCAACGGCGCCTCGCGGAGGCCGTCGGTTTAATGGTGGCGGTGTAAAACGTGCAGCGCACTGCGTCGATTTATTTTTGGACGCTCATCCCCGTTTCTTCCAAAATCTGACGAAACCGCCCGTCGACGATGGTGTGCGTTGGGAAGTTGTTCACTCTCGAAATACCCAAAAATGATATGCGAAATACACATCTTGCTCGTCATTCGCATTCATTCGCGCCGCTAGAATACCGCCATGAATGGACAAGATATCCGAGACAAACAGGTCTGGGGACCTGATGCAAACATCCTTATCGTACGTGCCGATGATTCAGACGCTCGTGATTGGATGACGTCGTCCGCCATCGCCCCCTCGTTATTAAATTTTGGCATAGCCCACTGTGGCATCATGGATGTCGGGTATCCATTCGAGGTTGTCCGTGTTCGCCAAGCCGGCGCGTTCTTCTTTGCCTGCTACGAGGGCGAGGGGCAAGTCTTGATCGAGGGGAACTGGCGCACGGTTGCCTGCGGAGATGCCTGCGTCCAGCCTCCCTTTATTCCCAACGTGTTGAAGGCTCGTCAAGAGAAACGTTGGAAGTTTTGCTGGGTGCGGTTTCAACCCGCATCGAAGTCAACCGCCCGAGTATCATTGCACACTCCCGCCGTGGCAGCGTTCGATTCGCAAGCCATTCGGCATGCGATCCAGGGACTAAGTGTCGAAGCGAAAACTGCCACCTCACCCGCAGCCTTGACGAAGTGGGCTGATCTCATCAATTGGTATTTCACTTCGTTCAGCAAGCCGTTGAGCCACTCGCCACAACTCGCCCACTTGTGGGGCCAGGTCGAACGATCTCTTTGCGAACCCTGGTCGCTCGCTGAACTCGCCTGCATCGCCGAGATCAGCAAAGAGCACTTGCGACGACTTTGCATGCAGACCCTCGGACGGTCACCTATGCAACACGTGGCGTTTTTGAGAATGTGCCGCGCTGCAGAACTATTGCAGACGAGCGATGCGTCGATCGCTGAGATTGCAACTCAAGTGGGGTATGCGAATCAGTTTTCTTTTTCCGATACTTTCAAACGTATCCACGGTTGTCGCCCGTCCACGCTGCGGCAAGGAAAAGTTTGACTGTGCGCGCTTTCGGTCGCCGAACCACGAATCCGGAAGATGTGACAGCCGGGTTAACAGGATCGCAATAACGAAGGGCTGCTAACGGAACAAGAAACTGCAGATTTGGCGGCGTTGGCAGAGCTCAGCGAACAAGTCTCGTTGGTTCGCGCAGAAGCGTTGCATCTTCTCGGCCGAAAACCGTATTTGGCTTGCTGACGATTCGATTGCTAGACCTAAACAGTGAACGGCGTGTCAAGATCCGACAGGCGGAGTAGATGTTTGGGTTATTCCCGCCTCAGCTTCCCGAAATCTGAAATGACTGACTACGACTGGCGTTCGTTGGACTTGACGGATTGAGAATGTTGAGGTGGTGACTTTCCTTGTTTGCGAGTGAGGCGAGGGTAATGGACCGTTTCGATTGGCTTATCGATTTTGGTAAACCAAAGAAAGTAGTACCAGTCTTGTTCAAAATCGAAACAATAGCCCGAGACTTGATCAAGCTTCAACCCAAGATCGCCAATTGCGATCGTCCGTACATCACCATCATAGGCTTCAGACCTCCCGAGAAACTTCTTTCGCTTGTCTTGAAACTCCGGCATGCCGAAATGCTTGGACAGTCATTGTCAGTCGGTTTCCTCGTCGATGGTATCGTCGCAGCAGACAGACTTGTTCATCACGCGACGTTCCCAATCATCGCCATACTGCTCTCTCATTTCCAATTCGTGTAAGGCGGGAAAGTCACCAGCCAAGTATGCGGATTGAGCGTCGGTGAACGGATGCCAGTGCTTGTTTTGTGGAGACTTGCGTTCTACTTTCTTTGTTTTACGTTGAATCGCAAGCTCGGCCTCCGAGCGTTCCCTAGTTGCTAGATACATAGGATCGATTTCAACCCCCATGATCTTCAGCTCGACTGCAGCACAACGCCAATTAACTCCATAGTGGTTGCAGTAGCCGCGAAGCAAATGCTTGCCCGTGTAGGTTGGAATCCAACTCTTGGCCGATTCGAGCCTTGCAGGACGTTTCATTCGCTTCACGCGCGGTTGTAGCGGCTTTCTCTTTTTCGACTTGGCCATCTTACATCAGCTCGTAGAACGATTCATTGCCCAAATGCTTGAGGTAATATTGGCATAATTCGTCGAGCGAACCGTCGTGGTGCTTTGGATTCTGCCTTTAGAGAAACGTAACACTTAGGTTTGCCTGTCTTGGTGACGCCTTGAAAGACATAGTAATTATCGCCCCTTCGATTGACGTGGTTCATTACAGCAGTCCTTTATTGCTTGCGAATGAATGGAAAGGCTGGTAAATGTCGAATTGTTGATTGTATCGGACGTCATTCAGCACGACGATGCCCTGCGGCGTTTTACTCGTGCATGCAGCGATTCAGGATATTCAGCAACTGCAAGCACTGCTCGATCAATTTCCCGCAGTCGACTGAGAGCGCAGTGCAGTCAGGCGACTGCAATTGCCCCGCAGTGATAATGCTGCACGCATTGTAGACGCAGGAAAAATCAATCGCCGCAAGTCATTGACAGATAATAACTTGCGACACAGTGTTTCCTATTTAAAACCTGCTCGGCACACGGTGTGTTATGGAACGAAGGAGTTCAATCAAACTCCCTCGTTCATTGGATACACAGTGATGGCAACCAATCTAAAGCCGGAAGGTTCCACGGCAGACCAAACTGCCCTGGAAAAATTTCTGGACAACTTCCTTCGCGAGTCAAGCATCAAATGGATGGCACTCGTCGGAGCAGCAATCGTCGCCAGTTGTTCGCTAATGCTGGTCACTCGAAACTGGTCCAGTTGGCCCGCAGCCGTCAAATTCCTGACCATCCTTTGCTATACCGTTGCAACCTATGGTGTTGCTGAATTCTGCGACCGCAGGCTAAGACTGCAAGTAACATCGCAAGTTCTTAAGCTGCTCACCCTCCTGTTGATTCCTATCGGCTTCCTATCACTCGCATGGCTCACTTCCGATGCGGATTCAGCAAGCCTCCGTAACTCCGGTTTGCTTTTGCTCCTGTTGGTGCCCGCATCTGGGTTCATGTTCTATGCCAGTGATCGTATCTTCCGCCATTGGCTCCACGGGCGGCAGCTTACGTTTCTTGTCGCCTACATGATACTCTGCCTTGCCGGTGCCTTGCCTGTGGCGAACGACGCATGGTTAGCCATCCTGTTTTCATCAGGATTCTGGATCGTGATGACGCTGGGCGTGGTCAAGGTAAACCGTCACCTATTTTGGCTCACTGAAGAACATCGATGGCCACGAATTTTTGGTTTCGCTCCGATTGCGTTGCTCGGGATGCAAGCGATTGTGCTCTTTGTCGTAAAGGCGAATAGCGTGGTTCCGATCCATTGGGTTGGACTCGGTTTCGTGATGCTTGCCGCGACAATTCTGATGACCACGCGGACCATCGCTGCTGTTTTTCGTCAACGAACTGGCGACTTAGTGCGTCCGTTACCATGGACCATTGTTGCACCACTCATTACGGCCCTCATACTCACTGCCGCAGGTGTACTGTTCTCTTTTCATGGATTTCAATTCAAAGGTGTAACAACATTCGCGGTGATGCCCACCGCGATCATCGCCGCAGCATTGGCACTATTCATTGCCAAAGATACGAAGCATCAAGGCTTTGTCTGGCTCGGCATGATCCTGATTACACTTGCTTATCGAGCCGCGCCAACCCTATTCCATGGTCTGGTCGAGGGACTCAAGGAAGCTGCTGCAGCCTCGCTTCACGAAGAACGATTGCCACTTGCATTTTATGGACTCACAACAATCCCGTTGCTATTTGCGTTCGCATTTGCAAGTCGCTGGTTCAATGACCGCAAACGATTCGAGTTCAGTGTTCCCCTGCAAAGTTTCGTAACCGTTGTTTCACTGATTTTGGTTGCCATCTCATTAACCAACGTTAAGGCTGCGTTTCTGGTCAACGCAGTCAGTGCGATTGGCTTCGTGTTCTATGCAGTGATGTTTCGAAATCGGCACTATACTTTGCTGACCATTGGATCGCTCGTCATCGCGGCGGCTTCGCTGGTTCCATTCGCTAACGCCATTGGCCTCGCACGATGTGAACCCGTTGTTTCACTCGTTGTGCTCGCAATTCTCGGGCTTGCGCTGTCTGCGACAAACCTCTTCGATCGGCTTGCTAACTTGATTCCTGCGCCTTCAAGCAGCGGATCTTTACTACTCGAAAATAGCACGGGGCAAAGTCATCCCTGGGTCCAATTGGCGGGAGTTGCAACGACGTTCGTCGTCGGTTCATGGTGGGTGTTGAGCAAAATCATCCACGTTGACGTCTCGTTGGAGGCAATCGATTTCATCATTGTTGCCATTGTGACGACAGCAGGCCTGCTTTGGACCATTCGCGACCAGAACTACCTGTGCGGACTTTGGACTTGGTTCATTGTCGCGGTCACGGCATGGCTTTGGATTTTCGAAGTCGGTGCGAACACGAAGACAACCATTGCGTACATCACGATTCTTGCAGGCGTGGCAGCGATCACTGGCTATTTAGCGATGCGTATGAAAAAAGCGTTCACCGAACCTTCTCTCGCGCTTGATGATTCGCAACGCACTCGCACCTGCCGTTGTTCCTCACGCTTTGCGTCCGTCGTGTTACCGCTTGCCGACCTGTCGCTCGCGCACTTCGTGTTGCTTGCAACACTGTGCTATGTACCTTCGTTGCTGGTCGCGACCTTTGCTCTTGACTCGTCAGGCCTCCCGATGGGCTGGCCCTTGGTGTATGCGATCGTGGCCATAGGAGCCATCGTCTTTCGAGGTCCCCTGACAACGTCGGCATTGCTGTTGATTTCGCCTGTCGTTGCCGGTGTCAGCGTCGGCTGCATCGCCCCAAGTTTGTTCAGCTACGTGAACTTGCCGCTGATCTACACCGTCACGATTGGAGCAATGTCATTGACAGTTCAATACGTGACCAAGTCCGCAAATTCAACTTCGCAGTCCATATACTTTACTTGGTTAGCGGCACTGATAGCCCTGGGAGCCGTTTGCCTGCAACCAGTAGTGCTCGTCAGCTCAGTGCTTGCGATTGTCACGCTCTATCTGCTAAGCCAGAAGGAGATGACAAATCGATTGCGAACGCATTTCGCCATCTTCAGTAGTCTTCAATCAATGTCTGCACTGGCGATGATATCGGGATTTCAGGGCTGGATCGTTGAGTTGCCGATAAGTGGACTGATGGCACAAGCGTGTGCATTGATGATATCAGGATTGGTCATTGCGATCCTCTGTTTTGATACGCGGTGGTCAACGTTTGACTTAACCTTGGCAAGACAGTGGAGCCTAACGCTACGTGTCGTCGGACTGGCAATGCTTTTGATGGGTCTCTGTAGCCGTTCGCTCGGCACGACTTTTGACGTTTTGATACTTGTTTCACTTGCGTTTGCTGCGGCAAACGAGCTTCGCATCGCAGTGCGATATCAGATCGAGCCACATGCATGGACGGGATTTTCGCTCATTGGACTCTTGCTAGTTTGGTCACATTGGCACCATGTGCTTCCCCTGCATGGGACCGTGTTGAGACTTTTGATCATCGCAGCGGCAGCGGCAATGCTTATGCTGGCAAGACGGTGGAGCGAACACTCACGCTTCAACCTATTGGTCCACAGCCTCGGATCGGTTGGACTATCAGGCCCATTCGTAATAACAGCCTGGAGTGTACTTCAAGCCAGCAGCAGTCCCGCTGAATCGTTAGTTGTGTTTGCTTCTGCGATCACGATGTTTGTTTATGGTCGAAGTTGCGAAAATCGTCGCTACGTCGTTGCCTCTGTTGTGCTCCTCAATGTTGGCCTTTGTTCCATCTGGACATCGCTTTCGTTAACCGACCCACAACTGTATCTAGTTCCGATTGGTTTAAGCATCATTGGGCTGGTTGAATTTCTTCGCAATGAGATCCCGCAATCCGCTCACGATCCAATTCGCTACGCAGGCGCACTGACGATTCTCGTGTCGCCCTGCTTCGAAATCTTAGGCGGTGGTTGGCTGCACATGATTTCGCTGATGATGTTATCTGTCGTGGTGGTTCTGCTCGCGATTGGACTTCGTTTGCGAGCCCTCGTCCATGCAGGAACCGCATTTCTTATCGTGGACCTTGTTGCGATGGTGGTGCGATCAACGATCGATCACCCTGGCATGCTGTGGTTCATGGGGCTGTTGGTAGGAGCAAGCGTGTTAGTGCTCGCCGCAGTTTGCGAAAACAATCGAGAACGATTGCTCAGTCGCATTCGCATCTTGAGCACCGAGCTTGCGACGTGGAATTGATTGCAATCATGTAAGTACCATTCGATCACTTACTGTCCAATCCTAACTGAGCGGCGAGGCGCTAGCCGCCGGTATTGCATGATGAAAAGAACCGGTGGCTAGCGCCAGTCCGCTGTCTTATTTAACGAGCTAAGCACCCGTGCACAAGTTTCTTAGTTTAACCGCGTGGGCATCGCCCCGCGCGTTTGCCTCAAAACACGCGGGGCGATGCCCACGCGGTTTAACGAGTAATGTGCGAACTCTTATGCAAGAGTGCTTAAGTATCTGTTTGTCTAAGTTTGTCTTTCCCTTAAAGAGGTTGGTTACTATGAAATGGCTATCACAGTTTAGTTTGGTCATGCGGTCCAATATCACTTCGCTATGCGAACAAGTGGAGAATCCTGAACGGATGCTTCACCAGCTCGTCTTGGATATGGAAGACGAGGTGGCAACCGCCAAAGGTTCAGTCGCCGAAGCGATTGCAGACGAAATCATGATGCGAAAAACGGTTGAACGTGAGCAAGCAGACGTGGTATTGTGGAGTGGGCGCGCCGAGGCCGCAATCAAACGCGGCGATGAAACGTCCGCGCGAGCTGCCTTGCAGCAACGATTGTCGGCGGAACGACGTGTTGATCAGTACACGAAGGAGCACTCGGTGCAGTCGTCGGAAGTGCTCAAGTTGCAGGAATCTATCCGTAACTTACAGGACAAAATTCGCCAAGCGAAGCAGAAGAAATCACTGCTGTCGGCGCGACTTGCACGAGCTTCATCCACGAACAAAATCAATTCTGTGATGGACCGAGTTGATAGTCAGTCCGCATTTTCACAGTTCAATCGCTTTGAGCAACGAGTCCAGCGTGAAGAAGCCGTTACCGAAGCCTGGGAACGGCTGGATGGTGATTCACCGGAAACAGACGAGTTGCGGCGTAAATTTGAAAACGATGAGCGAGAAGAGCACCTCAATGCTGAGCTTTCCGCATTGAAGGCGAAAATCGGGCTCCCCCACTAGCGATTGTTGTTCGTAATGACACATCCATTCATCCGGCTAATGAAACACTGGCTTTTCGGCGATCGCATTCGCGTATCCAACACCGAAGGCCAGTGGTTACGGCTGGATGTTGGCCAACGAGTCATCGTCGATGATAGACTGCTTGTTATTATTTCGCGAGAAGTGCTGGTTCAAGACAAAAAAACGGGCGTTCGTTATTCGCTTGTCGATCATGATATCGATGCGCCTCCTTTGAAAACGTTACGAGACGCCCCTTTACCCTTGTTGATCGACAACTTTTGCCAGATACAACTCCAATGGTGCGGAACATGCTTGTGGATGGATTGCTTCTGTGAAAACGGTTGAACTGTTTTTGTTTGGCGTCGCCAGCTTGATCGAACTCGCATTGCTGATGGCATTGTTGGAACGAATCAATCGAGGACGTGTCGCCATTTGGTTGAAGACACTTGTAGCGGCCGTCGCTCTGATTCATTCCGCAATATTTTTTCGTCTGATGTTGGAAGATGTCAACGGTCAACCGGTTGATATGGTCGACCAGTTGCTCGTCCTTTGCATCTGCGCTGGTTTGCTGACACTACCATCAGCGATGCTGCACGCTGCCACGCGATTGCACCGAACTGGCATGCAGTCCAACCCCGCGTCCGATCTTCGTTATGGTTTGCTCTATTTGCCATTGCTTGTGTTACCAGCAATCGCCAACGGCGTGATAACTTCACCCAGCGATGATTTCTTGTCGTTGTTGAAGAATTGGAAGTTTGCCTATTTGGTATCGATGACCACAGCCAATGTGATTTCAATCGCAATCTTTTTGCAACTGCGATTGCGAGCAGAGTTTAGGAACAATCAAGTATTTCTTCGTCGACTTGCTTTGGCAATTGTGATGATCACATTGTTGCTCGTTGTCTACGTTGGATTTGCCGATGGCACTGCGTTTGAATCGACGATTCGATTGTTGCTGACGTTGTCGCCGCTTACGGTTGCGATGCTATTTGTTTGGCATTCATTGCGTGAAAAGTTGTTCCCCTTAGTGATCGAGCGCACACTCGGTTACGGAGTGATGTTGATCGGCATCTTACTCGCGCATCGGCTGGTGGTTTCGCCGCTAGCAGCCATGCTAAGAGCGAAAGCGAACGTCGATTTTTATTTGCTTGAGGGAATCTTTGTCGCGTCAGTAATACTGGTTGTACCAAGATTTAGGAGGCGAGTTGGTGAAGCCCTTCGTTACCTATTCAGTACCAATGTTATTCATGTTCGTGACGCAACGAGAAAGTTGTCGCTTCGGCTATCGCAGAATGCAACGTTTGATCGCCTTGAGTTATTGCACTGGTTCGCGGGCGAGCTAAGGGAATCCATTGCGTTAGAACATGTTGCGATATTGTTAGACGAGCATTCTCCAGATTCAGAGTTTTTGATGGTAACGGCACCCTGCGAACTAGATTTAAATGCGACGCGTCAACCAAGTGTTGCGTTGAGATCTATTCGTCGGAGCGCAATTGAATGGGGCCCAATCCTTGAACGCGGGTCCGTTGACGATTCAAAGTTAGACCGAGACCTCGAAGCCGAAAATGCAATTCTGGTTTTCCGATTAGCGTATCGTTCCGTATCTGGGATCGTTTTGCTCGGTAGTCGCGTGCGATACGATCGACTTTCGCGTGAGCAAGTCGTGTCGTTATCGCTGGTCGTCGACCAATTCGCGGCAACGCTACACAATCGCCATGACGAAATGATGCGGCAACGAGCTGAGCGAAAAATGCTTCAACAGGAAAAGTTGTCTGTCCTAGGGTTGTTGTCTGGTTCGCTGGCTCACGAACTGCGCAATCCACTTTCCTCGATCCGAACCATTGCAACGTTGACGATCGAAGAGCTCGGTTCGGGGCATCCTTGCGAACACGATTTACGACTCATTGTTTCCGAAATCGATCGCTTATCGCAAACCACCAATCGACTTTTGGACTACGCGAAGCCCGAACCCGATTCGCAAAAGCTTGTTCGTCCTGATCAAATCATCAGCCGTATTGTTTGCATTTTGAACTATTTGGCCCGTCAATATCATGTTGAAATGAGCATTTGCCTTCAGTGCGACGGTGTGTCGATTGCATCGAACGAAGCAAGCCTCAGCGAGATCGTGTTCAATCTGGTGAAGAACGCGATTGAGGCGGTACGCGGAATCGATCAAGGAGTGGTTCGTGTTTCAACGACGGTTGTAGCAGACGCGATTCTAATCTCGGTTACCGACAACGGACCTGGCATTGCAAAGGAGTTACAAGCGACGTTATTCAAGCCGTTTATAACTTACAAAGCAGACGGCAATGGGCTGGGTCTCTACGCGGCAGCCGAACGAGTCCGCGAACTAGGTGGAACCATCCGCTTTCAGTCGAATGATTCAACCGGCACGATTTTTGAAGTGAGCGTCCCCATTCTCTTGTCTAGCTCCGTTCAATGCTAGTGACTTCAAGCTGCGAGTGATTGAGGTTGAGCCACTGAATTCCTTTCAGGGCTGGCACATGTTGAAGAAGAACTTGCAAGTGTTGACGATAGCTTGGCTGTGGACTCGTGAAGCCGGTGACCACGAAGCCATAGTCGGCGTCATGGCGTTGCACCAAATGCGTTCCGAGACGCAGGCTTCCTGACAGCACGTCCATCCGTTGCAAACAATGTGTTTCACCATCGAAATGATGAATCAAAGCTTCGTCATAGAGTCTGTAATCCAAATAGGTTCCCCAATCCTTGATGAGTTCTTTAAGATGGAGTATCAGGCCTTCACAACGCTGACCAAACGGTTTTCAGTCTGTTTTTCGCAAAGTAGGCTGGTGTCGCGCCGGCGTTGTCACGACTGCATCGATCTCAGCGAAATCTTGGTCACTGGTGCTTTCGAGTGCGAGAGTACGATGAATCGGCATAATGAAAATTAAACAGAAGAATAGGGACAGGAGAATAGGATACTGCGAAATCGGTTTCGGGGTGGCCAAATTGAGTACAATTTGTGTTCACGTCAGTCTCTTGCCATGTTCTTTGAAAGCTCGCCATGAAATGTCTCACCGTCTTCCTCGTGTCATTAACTCTAATGTCAGCCGCGCAAGTGTCGAAAGCTCAAGCACAAAATGTGAAAATGAACATTCCGTATGTCGAAAACGCTCATGAACGGCAGGTACTGGACGTGTATGCACCGTCGGATGCGAAGATGCGACCCGTCGTGTTCTGGATTCATGGCGGTGGCTGGCAAACTGGCGATAAGACCGAAGTCAAGCTTAAACCGGAAGCTTTTACTCAAAAGGGATTCGTTTTTGTTTCAACGAATTACCGACTGCTGCCGGACGTTGAGATGGTAACGATCTTTCGCGATATCGCAAAATCAATGCACTGGGTACATGATCACATTGCCGAATACGGTGGCGATCCGAGTCGAATCCTGGTGATGGGACATTCCGCTGGTGCGCAGCTCGCGGCTTTGATCTGTACAGATGACCGTTATCTTAAAGCTGAAGGGTTCCCAATTAGCAGTCTCAAAGGCTGCGTGCCTGTCGATGGCGACACTTACGACGTACCGGCCATTATCGAAACTGCGGAGACGCGTCGCCGAGTCCATCATCAGCCACAGGCTACGCTTGGTCATCGCGAAAAGTTTGGGAACTCACCAGAGAAGCATCTTGACTACTCCGCAGTCACACATGTGGCGAAGGGCAAAGGCATTCCGCCGTTTCTGATTTTTTACGTCGCCGACCATCCTGATAACAATGCGCAGGCTCAGCGGTTGAGCATGGTGCTGAAGGATGCCGAAGTGCCCGTTACACTTTATGGTGGAATGAATACGAGTCATAACAAAATCAATGACAACCTCGGCCTACCTGATGATCCTGGCACGCAAGCACTGTTCGGATTTATTGACGGCGTGTTGAAAAAGTAGGGTTTGGCTGGGCAGCAAATTAAGCGGTTTTAGCGGTACGGCGCGAGCCGTCCGGTCTCTCTGAAGCTTGAGGCACCGAATGGCTCGCGTTATACCGCTAAATTATCCATCAGGGCGTTGGGACGAGACCTGCACGAGGCGAGATTATGGAATTAAATCTGCGCAAAGGCTTCTCTCAAATGGTTCGTGCATCGCGATTAACAAAGCAAAACGATTCACCGTCAAATAAGCCGAGATCACTGAGCTTTAGCTCGGGAATGACCAGCAATGCCATGAACGATAACGTCATGAACGGTGCCGTTAAGCTTGACCCTAGCACTCGTTTCGCAAATTCATCGATCAGGCGATAGTCCGCGGCGACCGTGTACCCGTCGCGATCGCTCATAATTCCCGCGATCGGTAGCGGCAATGCATGGCAAACGTCGCGGTTAACCGCAGCAATGACAACCTCGATTGGCAAGGATACAATTGACTGCCGCGCAAAGACTTTCGTCGTCGACACCCACAGCCAGGATGTTGTGGGAATCGTGGCCGACGGATGACGCGATGGCTCCTTCAGTCAATCCGAAGCCAGTGATAAACGCCACCGCTGGCACCGCGGGACGATAACGGTTTACAACCGCGATCTTCAAAACATCGTCGCGTGGATTGATGGTAAATGACCGTTTTTCATGCACATTCGTACTCACGAGCTACGCCACACGGGGTCAACGTGTGAATCGGTTGGCATTGGCCAGCGCGCGAGCGTAACTTTCTGACGAGTATAGAATTGAATTCCTTCCTTGCCTTGAACGTGCAAGTCACCGAAAAACGATCGATTCCAGCCAGTAAACGGGAACCAGGCCATCGGGGCGGGAACTCCAACGTTGATGCCGATCATCCCCGCATTGAAATGCTGTTGAAACTGCCTTGCTGCATATCCGCTTTGCGTGAAGATGACGGCCCCATTACCGTACTCGCATTGATCACCAAGGGTGAGTGCTTCTTCGATCGATGCGACCCGCGCGATCGATAGAAGCGGTCCAAAAATTTCTTCGCGTGAGACTCGCATCTCTGGTTTGACATGATCGACTACGCTTGGCCCGATCAAGAATGAATCGATTCCCGCTCGCTCGCGTCCGTCCAATGCGATCGTTGCACCCTCCGTCTTTGCGATATCAAGGTAACTGGCGACGCGTTCCCGATGTTCTTCTCGAATCACAGGTCCCATTTCGATCGCTTCGTCATCTTCACTGGGGCCAATCTTCATCTTGGATGCGTGGTCAACGAGCTGTTTTACTAACGGGTCACCCGCGCTACCAACGGCAACGGCAACGCTTCCTGCCATGCAGCGTTGGCCTGCGCATCCATAGGCACTCGCCGCCAGCGCCTTCACCGTTTGATCCATATCGGCATCGGGCATGATGATCAAGTGATTCTTGGCACCGCCAGCGGACTGAACTCGCTTGCCATTTGCAGTTCCGGTTCGATAAACATGTTCAGCGACTTTCGTTGAGCCAACAAACGAGATCGCAGCGACCAGCGGATGGGCCAACAACGCGTCGACGCACTCGCGTCCACCGTGAACGATACTAAACACACCCGGCGGTAAACCGGCTTCCATCAACAATTCGCCCAAGCGAACGGCTGACAGCGGCGTTTTTTCAGAGGGCTTCAATACAAAGGTGTTTCCGCAAGTGATGGCGACTGGGTACATCCACATCGGCACCATTGCCGGGAAATTGTAGGGCGTTATTCCTACACAGACGCCGACGGGGTGGCGAACACAACTTGCGTCGACATCACGAGCGATATTGGGAAGAATTTCTCCCATGATCAGGCTTGGAATTCCGCACGCGAATTCGACCATTTCGATTCCGCGATTCATTTCAGCACGAGATTCGGCTAGTGTCTTGCCGTGTTCTCGCGTGACAAGTCGCGAAAGTTCTTCAAAGTGTTTTTCCAGCAATGATCGATACCGAAACATGACCCTGGCGCGTTCAACCACGGGCGTTGCAGCCCACGATGCGAGCGCCGATGCGGCGTGCTTGACCACATTGTCAACGTCGATGGAATTGCCCAGCGGCGTCCGCGCGATCAGCTTTCCAGTCGACGGATTGAACACGTCGTTCGATTCTGCAGTGGAAGTCGTAACCCATTTACCACCGACCAAATTGGGTACCGACGGTACGATGGGGATGTCTAAGCTCATGAGTTTTTGTCCAGTGAAAATTATTCGCGTGACGCTACTGTAGAATCAACTTCTCTTGACCTATACAGTATCTTAAACTTGGCCATTTGTGTGAGTTCTCCCACGCGGGGTGCGACGCGATAGGCAAACACTTGATTGCGAATTGCGGAGTCAGCGGAGCCGCTGTGGTCTCGACTCATCGGTCGAATTGCGGCTTGGTCATTACCATCAAGCCATCCGATACAGACTCCACGCTGTCGCGGTTTTACTCCGGCACCACAGCACTCGAACTTCAGCAAACTTCTTCGTTGGTGAGCTGCGCCATCGCCTTGCCAACACCAATGGGGTAGGTGGCGTTGCGCAAAGAACAAAGCGTTTCCCCAAAACAGCAAAGCCAGCCAGCAAAAGCAGTCACCCACTTAGCCTAAAAAAAAAGGGGGGGCAGCGCCATTCTTGGTGAATAATCCGGGATGAATGGTAATTGTGTCGAATTGCATGTGCCGAGGTGGCTGGTGCGACAGTGGTTGACTTAAGATAATCGAGTTCGATTTGAGGACCATTCACTCCCACTTTAATTCAGTTTCATGGCCATCGGGATCGATCCGCTCGTCGACTTCGCCGCCAAGCGGGTGCTTGGCAGCCCGGAGCACACGCGGATCACGCTGCATTTCCTGTACTCGGTACTCTGCTTTGCCGACCCTACTATGCCTCGGCTCGCGCACTGAACGGACGAGCAGGCTTGTTCCCATCGCGATACCAAAGCGATGGTGTCGACATTCAAACATCAGTCGCGCGAACATGCAATCGAAGACTTCGTGCCGCCGCCATGATGGTGGCCGAGAATTTGATCAAATGCAATCCGTACGGGTGCATGACATGGTTTGCGGGACGGATTGAGGTCGCGAGAATTTTGCTGATGATTTACAATACGAGGGCTTCAGTTAGTGTGACTGGGGGTTTTG
>JAYVSE010000300.1:0-4242 GCA_043775635.1 Planctomycetaceae bacterium
CCATCTTTAAACTGAAGGTGACTTCCAACCTATATGTTTTCGTTCAAAATCGCTTTGATTTGCCGATGCAAAATCGGTTTTAAGCAGGTTTGCACCCACAGATTCTGCGGAAGAGCCATATTCTGCAACGGAAGTTGGTATCGGAATCGCTAGTCCATCTTCACGCATTCCGTCAAGATGCATCCGAATAGCCTCACGTATTCGATCTTCGACTTCGGCCTGCGTCGAACCAGTAGCGACACAGCCGGGCAAATCAGGAGAGAAAGCCGACAAATTGTTTGGTGTCTTCTCAATGACGATAAGATACTTGGTTTGCATAGGTTTTATCCTTGAGTCCAGCCTGACGCAGAATGCTATTTTGGGTACCGGGAGCGAGATCGTCCTTCGGATGACCGGCAATCGTGACGCGGCCGGGTTTGGTCAGGTGTTTGTATTGCCGGTGAGCAGTGTTTCATTAACGACCCAACCGAAGCGGAGGAGTTTGAAGTACGTTAGATTTTACCAAGGCGAGCCCGCGTCGCCAAACAGGGAAGGCATGCAGGCCTAAGCGAGCATCATCAGTCCGCTGTTTTATCTTACACAAAAATTGCTATTTCGGCGCTGGTTAGTTAAAGTCAAGGCTGGCGAGTTCAGGACAATCAAAATTGAACTCCGTCCATTGCAGTGAACGCGTTTAACCGCCTCGATAGCCTTTCGCGATACAGACCGATGATTTACTTCTACATGTGGACCGTGTTCTTGGTTTCGATGGTGCTTGCTGTTCCGATTGTTGCTCAGGTTGAAAAATCGCGTTTAAAGAAGGCTGCTGGCCCAAGGACATCGACTGGTGAAGCCAATGATCCAGTCGCTGCGTTTGATGACGAACCGGTTGAAGTAGCTGCTGAGCAGGCCGCCCCGGAGGAATTCGGCGAAGTGGAGACCGCAGGTGCCGACGATTTTTCTGCGTTCGACGATTTTAAGTAGCGGTTCGACCGTTCATCGCGACTCAGGAATATCTGCTCGTTGGGTGAGCGGTTTTCCATTCTTCCACGGAGTAAAAGACAACCATAAAAGGCAGGTTCAACAACACCTTGCAAAACGAAAAAACCCCAAGTCAAACACGTTGGTTTGAAATGGGGTTTTTTGTTTCAGTCTAACTTCGCAGACAACTCATCAACGCAATACAAACTTAGGTAGCTGCGTCTGGCGTTGGAGCTGGAGCTGGCGGAGCGTCAACAGCCGGAACTGCTGGTGCTGGTGCTGGTGGAGCGGCATCGCTTGCGCTTTGTACAGGCGCTTCGGTTGCCATTGGTGCGGACATGATTGGTGCGGCCATCATAGGCTCACCGCTCATCATCACTTCACCGCCACCGCAGCAAGGAGCAGCTTCCATTACTGGAGCAGCTTCGCAGCAGCTTGGTGCTGGTGCAGCTTCGCAGCAGCTTGGTGCTGGTGCTTCGCAGCAGCTTGGTGCTGGTGCTTCGCAGCAAGTTGGCTCAGGTGCACAGCAATGCTTTGCAGCCATGTGTGACTTGATCTTTGCCAACAGACCGCCACCACACGAATGCTTTGCAGCGTGGCCAGCGAACAATCCGCCGCCACATTCATGCTTAGCCTTGATCTTGGCGAACAATCCGCCACCACAGTGTCCGGCGCTAGCCGTGGTTTGAGTGGTGAACAACGCGCCGCCAATAAGCATTGCGAATACAACCATCACGCTCGTTACATTTCGACTCATACTACATCTCTCCAGTTCTTACAGGTAAATTACTCGCCAAATCCCTTCGCAAATCAACGGCGACCCGGTCCTCCGAGCCGTAACATTGTTCGCGATCAAGGACGGCTTGAATCGCGAGAATCTCGTGCCGACAACAGCTTGGGCACAACGCGCAAACTTTGCCGACAACGCAAACTTGGAGGTAAAGTTAGCCGCCCAAATTTTGCTGTCAATCACTCCTAGCCCTAAACTGCGCAGGATTTACCGATTAACCGCAACCAAGCCAGTCAGAATTGTCACGATCGTTGCATTTGACGTCCGGTGAAATTCGAAATAGAGACAATTGCGACAATCGTACAGAGTCAGCCTGAACCACCTAAATAGTGTTCGGGAGCAATCAGGTCGTGACGCTGAATGTCAGGAAATCACATGATTATCGCAAAAAAATCAGCCCGGTTCATTTCTAACCGGGCGGTTGAGTCCACGAACGGCCGGACCAGCAGGAAACTTGGCTCCCGCATTAAACCGTCTTTACAGCTAACGCTGGATCGCGGTTGCCGCGTTTGGGTTCTGCGACACTGTGTCTCCCCCGTTTGGAGATGAAACGGTTGATTCTTCATTGCTGTTTAGCAGACTAGCCATTTGAGTTGCATTTTCGAAATCAACAACCATCGGCTCTTGTCCTGGCTCAAGGTCCATCGCCAGCCCAGAAATTCGCCAAGCGTCAACGTCTTGCTCAAGCGCCCAAACGACTTGATACGACTCCGACTTGCCGTCCGCGAGGGGCTCAGTCCAGGTGCTGTGAACAAGTGCCGCGCCAGGCGTACTTGGCACCGACTCGGCTCGTGTGACGGTGAAAACTGCGTCCGGCGAGCCGATAGGCTGAACGGAACGACCGAGTTTCTGCAAAATGGTTTGAGCGTGTCGCGTCAATAACTGGTTGGCTCCGCCCGTTTCACCGCCGCGTCGAATCGCATCCAGAAACTGCCCAACAACGTTTGATGCGTCCGCAACGTCCAGTGTTACTGTTGACGTCGCTCCCATCGCATTGGCGTTGGGTTTGCCTTCTGCTGTCGTTGTCGTTGCAGACGAACCGCAACCACTTACCAATATCGCAGCGCCAGTCAGTGTGAGTGCGCGTACGATCGAAATGCCGTTCAGTGCGAGATTTTTTCGGGATTGCATCATGCGGAACCGAGTGAGGAAAGAAGTGATCCGGTGAGGTAAATAGCAGCGATTAAATACACCTGTCAAGCTTGAAAATTTCTGGCCCTAGCGAAGCTGGTAAGAAATTCGAGGCAAGCACCATCACATATTCGTTTGCGATTCGTATCATGTGCGAAAGCAGACGCACCAACCGCTAATAATCGATCGATCAATGGCCAAAGCAAACGGCTCAACCACGGTTACGAAAAAGAAAAAGCCAGCCAAAGCCGTTCAGCTCGCCGACTGGTACGACTATCCGCAATACTTCGATATGGTCTTTCGTGATGAAACGGCCATGGAGGTCGCGTTTTTCGAAGAAGCGTTTAAGCGATTCGCAACTGGAAAAGTAAAGCGAGTACTAGAGCCTGGTTGTGGCAGCGGTCGCCTGGTCACGGAAATGGCCGCGCGAGGATACCGGGTTTCGGGAATCGACATGAGCGTTCGGAGTCTACGATATCTTCGCAATCGGCTTGTCCGCCGCGGCCTCAAAGCGACGCTTTACGAGAGTGACTTCACCAATATCGATATTCCCGAACAGTTTGATGCCGCGTTTTGTACATTCAATACGTTCAGACATCTCACCGACGAAGCCTCCGCAGTTAGTCACTTGCGCAGTGTCGCGAAACACCTTCGCCCTGGGGGCCTTTATATTCTTGGCTTTCACATCATTCCGCTGGACGTGGAAGAGTCCTGTATCGAGAGATGGACGGCGAAGCACTCAACGACCACGGTCAATGTCACGCTGCGGGTCATCGAATTCATGCGACGCAAGCGACTAGAACAGATTCGCGTCACGGTAACCGCCAAACGGCCAAACGATACGATTCGCCTAAGAACCGAGTTTCCACTGCGACTGTATACGTCCACTCAAGCACTGAAAACGTTAGCGAGCGTCCCCGAATTTGAAATCGTATCGATTCATGATTTCAATTATGAAATCGACGAGCCGGTGGAAGTTAACGAAGACTCCGTCGACACGATTTTTATACTTCGCAAGAAGGGTTGATTAGGGATTTGGGACACTTACTGCTGATCGCCAGCAATTGGTTGCGAGCCTCTGCTCTTGTTGTACCACACATCTGCAACTTGCTTCCGCCCCATGCCAGCTTGTCTAGCTTGAGCCAAGTTTTAACTTAACGAATATGCGAAGCATTTTGTTAGCGGAGCGGCGCAAGCCGCCTGTTGATTTAATGAGCCGAACGCGCTAGCGTCGGGCCCCACGGCGGGACGTATACCGTTGACGGCCCGTGGCTAGCGGGCTGTTGATTTAGTAACCCGCTGCGTAAGCGAGGGACCACTGCGATCCCTCGCTTACGCATTCGGGTTATGATTTGCACGCT
>JAYVSE010000301.1:0-13901 GCA_043775635.1 Planctomycetaceae bacterium
GTTTTCCTGGTGAGAGTTTTTGATCCCTATCATCAGACCGATTTGCCCACTTATTCGCTACCCTGCGCTAACCTTGCGCACCACATTTATTGTTGAACCTGAAAAAGGGGGAACTGGTTGGGAAAATCCGACTGTATCAACAACTGTTGGGCTTACCAGAACAATCGCTCGAACAATTATCCCAGCAAGCGACCGAATCGCTTCAGTCCCAGCTAGACGAATTGCATCAAGACTACCAAGTGAGCCACTAGCCACTAGCCACTAGCCGCTGACAACTGACAACTGACAACTGACAACTAGCTACATTTCCCCCTCCAATCCGATCATTCGATACGCCTTTCCCGATTGCTTTCAACAAACCGGTCAATCCCCCTTTCAAATTCAAACTTGATCAGCAAAGCTTACTTTCCTCGTTTGATCGTGCCCGCCTCTACGGTCGTCGTCGCGTTCATCGATTTTCTGATCAGCTTTTCGCTGCTGGTGCTGATGATGATTTGGTATGCATGGCTCCCTGGGTGGCAGGTTTTCCTATTACCCGTGTTTGTACTAAGCAAGAAACTTGCGAAGGAATTTCGAGTAGCACGAAACGTCTACCAACTACAACCCTGAAAACTAGAAACTGAAACGTGAGACCTGAACCATGAACGACAACATCACACTCAGCCTGCCCCATGATTTAGTTGTGAAGGCCCAAGCATGGGCTCAGCAATCGGGCCGGCCGTTGGTGGATTTTCTCGCCGAATCATTGGAATGCAGCTTAGCCCCATTTTCCAATTCGGCCGGAACGTTGCGTGATCGCTCAGACATGCAAGTCCTCGAGGCCGTAGAGCATCAAATCGAACCTTCGGTTGACCAAAGACTTAGCGAGTTGTTGCAACTACAACAAAACGTGCATTTGTCCGTGTCTCAAACGAAAGAGCTCCAACAACTCATGATTGTTTACCAAGAATGCCTATTGACAAAATCTGCTGCACTTCGAGAGGCGGTACAACGCGGACTGCGTGATACACTGGCATCATGAATGAATCGGCGCGGTCTGATTTGTTGGCAAGACCGCGAAGGGTTGCCGACAATCGCTGCGGCTACCGCTTGAGTCCTCAGCATCTGGTACTCGGCCCACTAGAAATCGAACACTTGATTCCAAGCAGTCTCGGAGGCAGCGACGACGACACAAATTTATGGCTTGCATGCCGGATGTGCAATAATTTCAAAGCGGCTCAGATATCCGCGTTAGATCCGCAAACCAACCAAATTGTTAAGTTATATGACCCAAGGCGGCAAGTTTGGAGAGAACACTTCGAATGGAGTTCGGATGGAAAACGGATTCAGGGCTTAACCGCAACTGGGCGAGCAACCGTTGTGGCTCTTCAGCTCAATCATTTTATCGCTTTAACCGTTCGCGAAAACTGGATCGCTGTAGGCTGGCATCCGCCATCCACCTAGAAACATAAGAGAACTCGTCACCCCACTCTCGAACCCACTAGCAACTAAAAACGCCTGTATTCTAACACTTCCTTTCAAACTTTCAAACTTTCCCCTCCTAAATTCAAACTTCCCCCGCCCTCCCCCATCATCACCGTCGAAAACCTCTTCAAGTCCTACTTGGTCGGTCATCAATCCTCGGGGCAGGAACGGTACACGGCCTTGCGTGATGTCGTTGGTCGCACGGCGAAAAACTTTGGCCCCAAAGCGTTCGAAAATGAAAGTACATCTACCTTGGCAACATGACACCGGTAATTACGGCGTTCTTGAGTCCACATTCTTGCACTGCTCCTTTGGCGACTTAATAACCTTTGTTGGCTATCGCTGTGTGCGGGAGGACGCCTCTTTTCATAAATACCAATCCGCCAAAAATGGGCCGCATTACGCAGATCGCACCCCGTTGGAATGGAACTAGAGGTAACTCGACCGTGGTGTCTTTTGTTGCCTCACGACGACACTTTTCTATCGCTTCTGGTGCAGTTATAACACAGAACGTTGGACACAACGCTTTTACAGCCGCAGCTTTTGACCTAAGGACGGCAGTTGGCTCAACATCGCCGAGAACGAACTGAGTAGCATGACGCGTCAGTGTGTTGCCAACAGGCGAATCGGTGACATGGAAACTTTGCAAAATGAAACAGCATCATGGGCGCACGATGTCAACGTCCAACAACGCGCCGTCGACTGGCGAATGCGACTCAACGACGCCCGCTGCAAACTTAAAAGTGTTTACCCTAAAATCCAACCTCCTCAATCCTAAAATCGAATTGGAACAAAGCACTAGCCACTGACAACCACCAACTGCCGACTGCTTCACCCTCTCCAACCCGATCATTCGCTACGCTTTTGCCGATCGCTTTCAACAAACCGGTCAAGCCCACTTACAAATCTCGTAAATGAGATCAACATTGCCGTTCTCGGGAACAGTCAACGTCGCCGCAAGTCACGCCACCGCGTCACCCACAGGGACGAAGTCCGCGCCGCCCGCGTCTTGCTTCGTTCAGTAACAAAAAAACGATCGTTTTACCGGAGCGGAACTTTGAGCTTCGAGATAGAATTTTGTTGCCAAAACTGGAATTCGACACGGGCGATGCGTTGCAGCAGGGCAGATTCGGGGCACCTTGGCCAACGCCGGAAAGCCGATCGGCCCTTAAGTCGTACTATCTTCTAGCAACTACATAAATGCCTTCGCCAGATAATTCCGCCCCCGTCGCCTACGAAGTCGTGCTCGAAGCCGGTCGTGCTGAGAAGCATTACTGGGCTGACCTGTGGCGTTATCGCGAACCCAGTGGAGTTCATCCTGGAAACAGAGGCAGTTGACGAATGAGAACTGACATCGAACTCAAAAGTGACGCCATGAAATTGTTGCGTCGACATTTTAGCTTGGTAGAGTCGGAACGGTTCTTGACTCTGATGTTGCGAAAGCCATTCGACTATACGCGTTGGCGACAGGAACACAACGTTGGCTTCGACGTGCTTCCCGCCGTTGCGGTTGAAACCGTATTGCGGTACCCCAGAAATGCTGAGCGTGCTAAGTTGTTTGAAGAAATCAAAGATTGGGAATACGTTGAAGGTTAACCAGTGTTTCTCGGAGACTTTCGGTCTTGGTTCTGCATGGACAAGCTAACTTTTTCAACCGTGACTTTTGTCGAGTTGAGTCGCGTTGTCAGTTTGACCGTGGAAGTCAACGATGACAAGTTCGCAGAGTGGTTGCCTGAACAGCCTGAGCTGGATTCTGAAACGATTTCGTTTTTAAGTAAACTAGCACATCGACATCGCAAGAATTTGATGCTTATTCCGAAGAAGAAGTTAAGGCCAAACTAATCATACCGATACTCAATCGCGTTGATTTTACTGTGAATGGGTTTACGGATTGGTACGAACGACCGCTCCACGGGTTGTTGGGCGACACCGAAATCTATGGAACGGCTGACTACTTAGTCGCTCGCGGTGAAAAAGAACCGTCTTGCCCGATCTTTTTTCTGCAAGAGTTTAAGCCTGCCTTCACCAACAAATCCCCTGAGATCCAACTGGTTTCCGAAATGTTGGTCGCGCTTTCGCAAATTGACCCGCTGGAGATCGCTGCTGATTTGGTTGGCGTCGATGCAGAGAACAGGTTAGATCAAAAAGTAATGTATGGAGCCTACATTACTGGCAGTATCTGGAAGTTTGTTATTATGGAAAAAGTTGTCCATCGATATACCTACTATGTCTCGCAAAGCTTGGACTGCCTTCGCCCACTCGATGCTGCGCGCATTTACGGCGCATTGCTGTTTCTCAAGAGCAAACTGATGACTTATCCAGCTAACGGCACTACCGTCCTATGACCCCACTCAAATATGCCAATCTCAAGCCAAATCCGTAGGACGACTGCAAAAGAACTGTCGGAACAACTCGCCGACGGTTATCGATACGAGCTAGTCTCAGGAGTTCTTTCCATGATGTCACCCGCAGGTGGTCGGCATGGTCGAATCGCTGTTCAAGTCGCACATCTACTTAAAACCCACACCGATGCGCAATCATTGGGTGTCGTCTTCGCGGCCGAAACTGGTTTCAAAATTGCATCCAACCCCGATACGGTACTCGCGCCCGATGTCGCATTTATAACAAAAGAAAAATATGAAACCATTGAGAACGAAATCCAGTACATTCCATTCGCTCCCGACTTTGTAGTCGAAGTTCTATCGCCCAGCGATCGCTTTTCCAGAGTGGAAAGCAAAGCCTTTGCGTGGCTCGATGCTGGATCTAAATTGGTATTGATCATTGATGCCGAGAATGAAACCGTTCACACGTATCGATCGCGAAAGCAAATCGAAGTTTTTCAGCGTTTTGAAACCATTGAGTGCGACGACGCCGTGCAGGGCTGGACGCTTCAGGTCAATCAAATCTTTAGGCTGTATCCATGAACATTGACGGTGAGATGAAACAAATCATTGACGCGATGTTGCCATCGAACCCTTGTTATGAAGCGATATTGGATCATTACCACACCGTTGACCACTGAAAACCGCCCCCCATGCCACTCTCCTCTGAAATCACCGCTGCACTTGGAACACTCAGCCGTGGTTCGGAGTCCGTCGATGCCGTCTTAAACATGAATGCTGAAGAGAATCGATTCACGCGAGCCCTGCAGGATTTGCAGCGTCTGGCAGAACAACAGAACATTTCAATAGCAATTGTAGGAGGATTGGGGGCCATTCATTTTGGTTACCCGGCAGCGACTCAGGACATTGATATTGCCATTGATCGTGAGAACCTGCAATCTGTTATAGATGTGTCATCTCGATATGGACTTAAAGTCGCCTGGGAATCAAAGTTGGGCTGGCACACGCTCACACACGATGATGTGGAAATCAATATCGTGCCAGAAGGCGGCAAAGCACGCGACACATCACCCACCGTTATTCCTGGGCCGCAGCAAATGGGACTTGATACGGGACTTCATTATGCTCCGATCGAATACTGGATGGAATTAAAGATCAGTTCAGGGCGGCAGAAAGATCGAGCCCACGTGGTAGAGGTCTTGAAAACCATGAACCAGGCTGGTGTCGAGAAGATCCGTAACCATCTTCACCTGGTCCATGCTCAGTATGAGCAGACTTTCATTGAACTACTCGGCGAAGCAGAAACTGAGCGACAACAGGAAAAAGGGCGAAGATAGTCTTTCTAAGAAAAAATGCCATCCGATCTACAACTAGTAACTGACGACTCATTCTTTTTTGCTCTTCCGCAGAATCTGTGGGTGCAAACCTGCTTAAAACCGATTTTGCATCAGGAAATCAAGGCGTTTTTGGACGAAAACGTATAGATTGGAAGTCACCTTCAGTTTAGATAGGGATCTACCCACAGATTCTGCGGAAGAACCTAATATTATGCGGCAAGTGTTCCATGAGCAAAATTTGTCCTCAATGCAACGTCATTCTCCGTCCAAGCGAAGTGCAGTTGGGTTGTTGTTGGAGATGCGGATGTTCCTTTGGTTCGCCTCCGAGTGATTCTCTGACTATGCCGCAAGAAGAAGCACTGGGACGTCGACAAACGGATATTCAAGAGTGGCGTTGGATACCGCGCGGCGCGTTGCTGAAGCTCATCGCTTTGTTACTAGGTGGCGCTGGTTGCCTTGCGATTTTCATGGCCGCTGGCTGGGACGTCGAGCGCGCCCTGCAAGCACCTCAGCCGGTTGGTTTAGGCGTGCTACTGATCGCAGTTGTCACAGATATTGTCGGTCGTCTACTGTTTCTGGGCGCTCCTCAGACAAGTTCTCGATTTCTAGTCCTGGTGTCTGTTAGCTGTCAGTTTTCAGCCGTCGTTTTACTTGTCTTCGCTGCGCTTGCGCCGCCGCCGCCTTCTGAGCGACCACTTCTACTAAATTTGGCGGCACTGGGGCAAATCGCCGCTGCCGTGACATTTACAATGTACCTAAACTTTTTGGGGAAATATTTCAATATTCCAATCATCACGAATGCGGTGCAAAGAATCAAAACGTCGTTTTTATCGTCTGTTACCTTCGCCTCCGCACTTGGCGGGTTGACGCTCGTTTTTCTCGCTGCCGCAGCAATCGTCGCGGTCCTATCGCTATTTTGCTGTTTTCCATTGGGATGGCTTGCTGTTGGTGCCATGGAATTTGCAATGACCTCGCTCTCCTATTTGTTACTGACGATTCTATTGATCTTTTTGGGGATTGTTGAACTGGCGTACGGGACAGCACTGACCGCGCTACTAGTTGAGTTACGTCAAAGACGCGACTGAACATTGGCCTTATCGTACGCTGTTACAGCCAACCTAATCCGTCGACCCAGATTTGAAGAGGTTCACCGCCCCAGGAGTCAACGCCAATGGTGAGAAAACGGATGGTTTGAAAATCGTCACTGAGACTGCCCTTGGTGTTTGCAGCCAGTGCAGGATCCGTTACATCGGAAGCCCAGACATTGTCACCGGCCAAGGGAATCTCAAAGTATCGCCAACCTTCGCGTGCCTCGTTATATGTCGGCTGACTCAGCAGGTCTGCGTTGGGCGTCAATCGGACGAATTTCTGATCGGATTCATATAGCGTCACGATTGGATTCACGTCTTGCCAACCGGGAAGATTTGGATTGATGACCTTTAGCCAAAAGATAAGCTTCTTTTTACCCGCCAACGACCAGTTCGCCGAACGAGACTTGGGAACAAGCAGGTTCGCGCGGCCTCCATGATAAGGATCAATCGCGACCGAAACGGACGATCCACCAGCAATCTTTACAGTCTCGTCGTCACGAAATGACATCGCCAAATTCGGCTCTTCCAGCCACGTCCATTCCGCCGATTGGCCTTCCGTAGTGAGTTCGGAAAGTTTTGGAAGCACATAAAAATCTCGCCAGGCAAGGTCAGTTCCAGCGATATTAGAGACGTTGACGCCAATCCGGTAGAAGCCTGCGTTCGTGAATCGATGGCCAACTTCGGAAGTCTCAGCCGTGGTTCCGTCTCCGAAGTCCCAGGCAACCTCATCCTCGGGGTCGGGTATCAAGCCTAAATTAAAGCCAACAGATTCGCCAACGTATGCCGATGCAGGCCCTTCAATATTTACTTTCGGATGAAGATATAAGATGCCTCCGCCTCGGGTGTCTACAAGCGGCGTTCGATCAACGACGATTCGGGTAACGCTCGGATCCGATTGCACGTCCGCGACCGAGTTGCTGTTACTGTCGCCATCAAGTTGTTGGTCATCAAAGCGATTGGCACGGACGCTGATCCAATCGGCGAACTTCGTGTACACACCCCAGCGATTCTTTGCCAATGTGTTGTCCTCGATGATCCAATGGTACGCCTTCCACTTTGCGCCCTGCGAGTCGAGATCACCAACCGCTGCGATCCCCGCGCCGTTGTTGCCAATGCAAATGTTGCCGCGAGCGAAAATGTGGCTCGATGAGCCAAACATGAAGACGATACCGGCGTGCCCATCATCGGGCAAATGCGGCGAATTATGAAAACCATCTGGCAAACCGTTGAACGATGCCTCGTTACCTTCCAATCGTGTCTGATCGGATCCACCAAGCCAAAATCCATAACTGCAGTGATTCGCTTTGTTCCGTACAAACGTATTCCGAGGCGCCCAGCATTCGAAACCATTGTTGTTGGCATACGAGCAGTCGTTGTTTTCAAACAGGTTATCGGTACTGCACCAACCGTTCAGGACGCGGACAAAGATTCCATCGCCGCCGTGCGTACAATCGTTATCGAGAAAATGATTCTGGTTGGAGCCGCTTTCAATCAGCACACTGGTTGAGTCACGGGCGTGAACCTCACCGGGACTGATCCGTATGCCGTGACTGAGGACGTTTCTGCGGACAACGTTGTTTGAGGCGTGCCACAGCGTCAGGCAGGTGTTGGAAGTATGCGAGAAGTCGTTGTCTTCGAGCGTGTTTTCGTCGGAGTCCACTAGCACACAGGCGTCCCAGACATTGTTGGCGCGGTTCTTTCGCAGGGTCGACTTGCGGACGCCTTCGAGCACCATTCCGCCCCTGCGTCCGTTTTCACCCCAGCCGAACTCCGGATCGTGGAAATTGCCAGAGAAGTTGCAATTTTCGACCGTCCAGCCCTCACCATCGACGATCTTCAGCCCGGTTTCCCACCCGCGCACATTAAAGTTCTTGAGTGTCACGTTCGAGACACCGTGCGCGGAAATCGCCGTGCCAGTAAATGTCTTGGGGTTTCCGTCGCCTCCAACAAGCGTTAGCCCGCCTCCATCGATCGTGATATTCGACGCGGTGATGACCAGCCGGCCCTCGATCGACGACGCGGTAAGCGTTCCACTCGAATTGATCTCAATGACCCGCTGCCGATCGGCATTCACGTCATTGGAAACCTCGGATGGATCTGGAGCTGGCTCCGGTTCTGGAACTGGATCCGGTTCTGCGTGTTCTATGTTACAGTTCGGCAATGCCGCCTGCAGTGAATCGATCCCCGCGCGAGTCACCTTTGTGTTGTGCAGGACTACGTGCCGCAAGGATGTTATTGACTGCAGATGTTTCAACCCGGCGTCGGTGATCGACGTCTCACTAAGCGTCAGTGTCACCAGATCAGCAAGGGTGATCAGTTGCAGGAGCCCCTGATCGGAGACTGCGGTCCGGTCAAGGTTCAGCGACTGCAGATGACTCAATCCTGAGACCGGCTTGAGCCCTGCGTCTGTGACACCGGTCCCGGACAATCGCAGGGTGTTGAGATTCGTCAATGCCTGCAATTCACCGATTCCGGTATCCGTGACGGCGGTTCCGGTCAGATTCAAATCTCCTAACGAGGTGATTTGTGCCAGTTCACACAATCCGGCGTCCGTGACTTTCGTTTCTCCGATGTCCAGTAAATGCAGTTCCTGCAAATGGCGAATGTGCCCGCATGAGGCATCATCAAAACCGGTTTGAACCAGGAACAAGGCATCCAGTTTTGTCAGCAGTTTCAAGTGACGGAACTGGTCACCGCCGACTTGGCGGTTTCCACCCATGGCGATCGCGCGCATCTCGGTCAGGTTGGACAAGAATTCCAGGCAAGAACCGTCGAGTTGTTGCATCTGCTCCAGCGAAACTGACCGGAGGTGCTGCGAGTTTTTAAGGAATGACAGCGAGCTGTCTGTGACACGGTCGTTACCGGAGAGGTTGAGGCTTGTCAGCTCGCGGTTACCCGTGACCTCGGCTGATCCGCCAAGTTCGACTACCTTGCGCCGAAGTTCCTCGTCCGCGTCCATCGGAGGTGCAGGGGGAGCTGGAAGCACTGGGGAAACCGGGCTCGAAAGATCAACCACCGGCACTGGGGGCTTCGGCGCGTCCGACTTCAGCGGCATGCCGAGTTGCCGCTTTTCGGCTTGCGTGAGCGGTTTGATCGTTCCCGATTTTTCGTCGAATTCGGAACCCGGTGGAAGCAAGTTCGCCCAGGTGATTGCCTTTTGCCTGGCCGATTCCGAGAGCGTCTGATCGCCGCGAAGCGCTGTGATCAGTTCGTCGCGGCCAGTGGGTATCTTGCGATGCAGGTGAATTGCCCGCTTGGCCTCTTGTTCGATCAGGCGAATGAGCGATTTCGATTCAAAGCGACCGTCCCAAATCCGGATGATACCGTCTTCCTCGCTGCTTCCCACGATGGAGAAGCCATCAGAGCTGAAACGAACATCCGAAAAACGAACAGGTTCCTTGTCGCTAGGCGAATGCCGCGAAACGGTGCCCGTCAAAGTAAGCAGTTCGCGACCGGACTGGGACTCCCAGACCTTGATAGTCCGGTCTGTACTGGAACTCAAAATTCGCTGTCCGTCGGGGCTGAAACTGACCTTCGTTAATTGGTTGGAATGCCCGGTCAGCGTCAATATGGACCGACCTGTGTGAGCATTCCAAACTTTGATCGTTCGATCAGCACTACCACTCACGAGTCGTTGTCCGTCCTGACTGTAGGTCACGCTCATGACCCCGTCCGAATGGCCCTCAACGTTGAGAAGTTCCTTTCCGGTCAGCGCATCCCAGATCTTGATCTCGCCTGGTTGGCCAAGAGCCGCTGCACCTGTGACCACTCGCTTTCCATCAGGGCTGAACACCGCGCTAACAACGAATCCCGAATGTCCTTGCAGTGTCAGCAGTTCTTTGCCGGATGATGCATCCCAAACTTTTGCCGTCTTGTCGGAACTGCTGCTAACGATTTGTTTTCCATTCGGGCTGAATGACACGCTGAAGACGATACCAGCATGACCATTAAATGTTTGCGTTTCGAGACCGTTCACTGCATCCCAGATTTTGAATTCGGCAGGCGCGTCGGGATTGGTACCGCTACAGCCGACGATCAGCTTGCCGTCTGGACTGACGCTGGCGCACCATACCGCCGCAGAGTGTCCTTTGATTTTGAGTAACGGCAGACACGACGCCGCATCCCAAACCGTGATCGTCTTTACATTGTCACCGGTGACAATTCGCGAACCATCCGCATAGAGACTCAAAAGACGAAGGGGATGCTTATCTTCCAGCGTAGACAGGGTATCTTCTGTCGCTTGTTTGCCGGAGGCCGCCCAAACCATCATCGTCTTGTCTGCGCTACCACTGACAATCCGCCGACCATCGGGACTGAAGGCGACGCATAACACTCCATCCGAATGGCCTTTCAGAGTCCGAATTTCCTCACCTGTTTTCGCGTCCCAAAATTTGATGGTTCTTCCGCTACCAGTGACGATCTGCTTGCCATCCGGACTGAAGCTGACGCCGTTGTAAACGACACTGGAATGTCCGTTGAGCGTGAACCGTACCTGACCACTGTCGGTATCCCAGACTTTAATGGTCTTGTGGTCGATCTCACAGCAAGCGATCTGATTTCCATCGGGACTGTAGCCGACTCCCATCACAGCCGATTCGGCTTGCAGTGTGGTCAATACCTTCCCCGAGTGCACATCCCAGACTTTGACGGTCTTGTCTTCGCTGCCGCTGACGATCCGACTTCCATTCGGACTGAAATTCACGCTGTAAACAACATCCAAGTGCCCTTTAAGGTTGAGCATCTCCTGGCCGGTCTGTGCATCCCAAATCTTGATTTCGGCAACGGGTGTCTCTTGACGCGGACCTCCATCCTTACCACCACCACTGACAATTGTTTTCCCGTCCGGACTAAACCTCGCACTCCAGACAGTATTCAAATGCCCTTTTAACGTGAGCATCTCGTCCCCAGTTTGCGCGTCCCAGACTATGATCGTGTGATCTTCGCTACCGCTGACGATCCTCGTTCCATCCGGGCTGTAATTTACACTTTTGACCTCACTTGAGTGTCCTCGAAGTGTGAGTAGCTCTTTTCCTGTATTCATGTCCCAAACTCTCGCGGTGTGGTCGTCGCTGGCGCTTACGATCCGGGTACCATCCGGGCTGAAATTCACGCTCCAAACTCCTCCCGCATGTCCCTCCAGAGTTGCCAACACCGTATGACTCAGATTCCAGAGATAGTTCCACTCCCAACCACGCAAGTCGGATTGTCCGGATTGAGGACGGCAGGCTTCCAAGCTTTCGCTCGCCAGTTCAACCGTTCCGTTGTCCCACTGCGTCGCCGCCAATCGGACGTTTGCGACGTAGGCATCGCGCGCTGCTCTTTGGGCCGCCCTCGACGCTTGCACGCCGAAGTAAGTTGAAACTACTGTTCCCAAGATCAGAACCACGGCGGCGGTCAGGCTGGCGGCGATGCTGAAGCGGCGGAGGCGGCGAATGCGAGTTTGTCGCGAGGCTCGTTCGGTGGCGGCGAGTTGGATCTTGGTGCGGAGAGTGGTTTGGTTGGGAGGTGGCTCGTGCGCGTTGGAGGATGGGCACTCTTGCCCGTCGCTCGGTCGGGCAAGAGTGCCCAACCTACTTGGCTCCAGCAGTGACAGGGCGAGGTCGTAGTCGCCGCGCTGGAAGGCGGACTCGGCATACGCGGTGCGTGTTTCTTGAAGGCCGTCGGCGGCGCGAGTGTTGGCGGGCCATTGGCGCAATGCTTCTTCAAAACCGAACAGCGCGCGGCTGAAGTCTTGGTAGTCGTTGGTCTGTCGCGCTTGATCGAGACCGGAGGAGGCGCTCGCGGCGAGCTCGATGCTCTCCTTGTGGACTTGGAATTCCAACAACGCGGCCTTCAAGTCTTTCGCCGTTTGATAACGCTCGTCACGCGTCTTGCCCATCGCCTTCGCGCAGATCGAATCGAGTTCTTCCGGCAGCGAAGGATCAAGCTCACGCACATGCGGCGTGTCGCCGAGCGTGATGCGGCGCAGCAGACTCACGATGGACTCGTTGTCGGTCTTTCGATGCGGCGCACGGCCGGTCAAGATCTCAAACAGAATGGCGCCGAGACCGTAGACATCCGTCCGTTGATCCATCCGATCGACTTGCCCAGCCGCCTGTTCAGGAGCCATGTACGGCGGACTCCCCATGACTGAACCCGCTTGCGTGGCCTCCGTTTGAGCATCGCCTGTGATCCGGATCGAAGCCAAGTCGTCATCCGTCTGGTCGAGCTTTCGAGCCAGCCCCCAATCAAGCACGATCGCTTCGCCGTAGTCCCCCAGCACGATGTTCAGTGGCTTCAAGTCGCGATGAATGACGCCCCGCGAATGCGCGTACGCCAAAGCGTCGCACACGTTGAGGAACACGCTCATCAGCCGCTGCATCGAGAGCTCAAGCGCGGCCTGCTCGCCAGTTGAGTTGTCGGCTGCGGCGTGATGCTGCTTAATTGCCGCGCTCAGCGTTTCGCCCTTCACTAGCTTCATCGTGTAGAACGGTCGGCCGCCTCGATTCACTTCATAAACCGGCACGATGTTGGGGTGCTGCAACTGACCCGTGATCTGAGCCTCTTTGATCAGCATCCGGATCGCGTCTCGGGACCCCGACCCAGGCTTGACCTCCTTCAACGCCACCTCGCGAACCAGATCGTTGTCCCGCGCCAACCAGACCTTGCCCAATCCGCCTTTACCTACTTCACTCAGCCAGGTGTAACGTGAGTTCGGTTGTGAAGAATCCGCTGACGGCTCGCCAAGCGGACCGAGCAACACCGGACCATCCGGAGGCCAAGTGCTGAGCGACTGGTCGATGTCCGCGTCACCCAGTTGTTTGAGCGCATCGCACACGTCGCCCCGAGTGATCGCATTGAGCGTGACTCGCGGATCGTCCTGATGCTTGGCCAGTTTTCGCTCGAGCTGTTTATCAATGAAGGCGCGATCCTCGGCGTTGATCCAACCTCGCTGCACTAACAGGTCAGCCAACGGCTGCGACTTGTCTGCCACCCACGCTCGGCAAGCCGCCGTGAGCTGCGGCAAGTCGAGCAAGTCACTCTCAAAGGCCAGAACGGCAAACAGCAGGTGCCGTTCCGTGGACACAGCATCGAGTTGTTTCGCGGCTTGTTGTGGAAACGGAAGCGTGCCTTCCAATGCCGCATCCGCCGGGCTGATCACATCGGCTAACAATTCGTTTAACTCGCTCGATTCGCTCGGACGTTGTTGCAGTGTGGCATGCACCGCGAACAAGTGTTGGAGCTGTTCCGCGAGATCAGGAAAACGGGCGACGTACTCTGCGACGGTGGGATGTTCAGCCAATTCCTCGCGAAGCTGGTATTCGCTGAGGATCAATTTCAGAACGACATCTTCGGCGAGTGGCTGGTCAGAAGACTGTCCGAGCAGCGTCTCCACCAACACCCGCTCATCGCGCTGCCAAGCGTCCTGTTGCGTGCCGCGAAGCTCGCGGAGATCACTCGAACTGCTGCTGTTGTCGTTCATAGGTTGTGTCATCGAGTGTTCGATTCAGTTCCAGGTCGTGAAGCTGCGCTGATGAAAATTGAGCTGACGGCGCTCGCTGCGGGCCGCTTTGGATCCACGAACTACCATAAGCACCCGTGCACAAGTTTCTTAGTTTAACCGCGTGGGCATCGCCCCGCGCGTTTGCCTCAAAACACGCGGCCCGATGGGCACGCGGTTTAACGAG
>JAYVSE010000302.1:0-9340 GCA_043775635.1 Planctomycetaceae bacterium
GTTTTCCTGGTGAGAGTTTTTGATCCCTATCATCAGACCGATTTGCCCACTTATTCGCTACCCTGCGCTAACCTTGCGCACCACATTTATTGTTGAACCGTTTTAGTGGGGTCGTTGGTCGAGCAGTTCGAAAGGCTGGGCTTGGTGCTGCTATGATGGGAGCGGGGCTTGGGGTTTCTGGATTTGGGGGGATTATTGAGGAGAAGAGGGCTGAGGGTGCGATTGTAACTTCGATGGAGGCAGATCCTCAGGCTATTGCTACGGGTGCGGGGTTTTCGATTGATGGTGGCGGAAATGTTGGGTACATCAGCCTCAGTACTGGAACTGCGAGTGGTGTTTACCTGGGTAACGGCTGGGTTCTTACTGCTGGCCATGTTGCTGCTGCTGGCGGCCCCTTAACATTTGGTACAGGATTTAACTTCAATTCTAATCCAGGTACAGTTTTCGCTCCGTCTCAAGTTGTTATTAACCCCCTATATACTAATACGGGGAACCACGATTTAGCCCTGATTCAGTACACAGACTTAAATATCAATAGAATACTTAGTTTTGCAGATGTAAGGCCAGCTACTGGTTCGGATGTTGTACTGTCTGGGTACGGCAGAACTGGCACTCCAGGTGGATACACAACTCAGGATGGATTTATTAGGGCTGGGACTTCTCGGTTGTCGTCAGGTAGTAGCCTTGATGCTGCAGGATACTCTAGTAGTTTCTTTGGCGAGGCTAATTTCCGGCCAAACACTCGACCAAATGACATTCGAGGTCATGGTGGTGATTCTGGAGGAGGCGTTTTTACACAGTCAGGTGATCTTTTTGGTATTATGGTTGCAGCTAGTACTCCATCCATTGGAAGATCAACTTATTTTCTAGATTTAAGTAACCCTGCAGGTGAAAACCGTGCTTGGATCGATTCCACTATTGGAAAAGAGGTGGTTGCTACTCCAGAGCCAAGCTCACTCTTGATGTTTGGTATAGCAAGCGCAGCCTTCGCTCTAAACCGCCTTCGTACCCGTAGAAACAAACAGTAATGAACTTTATTTCTTGATTCCTCCAGAACCTTCTACCCATGTTGTTATCCTAGTAAAGTTTACTTCTGCATCTGGATCTCCATCCCCCGCCAAAGTCTCCCCCAAAGTCCTCACCGACGCCAACGCCACAATAGCAATCAACCCAACAAGCATCGTTTTATTACATCACCTTAACCTCAATCCCTAGATACTCACACCAAACATTGAACGCTTCCTCCCAGGACCACACAACGTACCCCTCGTATCCGGCCCCACGAAGGCGCTGGAGCGTTTCTAGTTGTTCAGCCGATGGTACGTTAGGTTTTATCTTTAACTCTATCCACAGGCCCGCGTAGCCCTTTGAAGGCCACATCGTATAAATATCGGGACATCCGGCCCTGTAGCCTTCTCTATTGGCTCTCAGTCGGTCGCTTGGCTTCTTGAGATATCCACCAAGCGTGCAGCCGGTCAAAGGTACCGCCGGATGGTTTACGCGGGAAATAGCACTGAAGAAATTGCACTGGTGTTTGTGCTCTAGGTCGCGATGGGGGTTGGAGGCCTTGGAGAGTCGAGAGTGAGGTTTCTTTCTTTGGAATAGTGGCACGAAGGGGAGGGTAGCACGAGGCTGCTTCAAGTACCAACTACTAAAGGCTCAACTGTTGTTTTAGACGGCACGACGGCACAGACGGGAGAAAAGGCTCCTTATAGTTCTAACGCCGTGATTTCGGTAATTTTGAATTACTACCATTTTCACTACCATATATATTTTACTTTCTCTTATTTTTGCCGTCTTTGCCGTCTAAAAGTAAATATACATAAAGAAACTAAGCACTTAACCTCGACGGCAAGCCATTTTTCTGCCGTCGAGTCCCGTCTATGCCGTCGAGGTTAAGTTATTGAAAACACATACACGATGTACTTCTTGCCGTGATTTTGGTAGTAATTGACCATTACCGACACTACCAAAAACACTACCGAAAACACTACCGAAAACGCGGCAGAAATCACGGCAAGAGCCAAAACGGCCTAATTTGCCGTCGAGTGCCGTCTAAGAAATTGGAGCTTTAGGTAGCGAGAAGAGCGGAGGCAGGGAGCTTTCGAGAACTTCAGAAGGGTATATCTGATTGGTCATCGACGACCTCAAAAGTACTTTCTGTGCCTTCGCTGTCGAGAACGATTCCCTTGTATCCCTTCTCAAGAGCGGAGTACTTTTCCGCCTTGTTCTCAAGAGCGTTGGATATCCTCTTTCTAAATGACTCTTCTGTACCAGTATGGAAGTGACTACCTTGGCACCACTCTTTGAACGCGATCCAAAGTGCCTTAGTGCTAATCCTATCGTCAGAGTCCTTTGTTACCCTGATGCAGTCACGAACAAAGCATTTAACGGAATCAAGGGAGATGCTGATGTCCTCAACCATCTTCTGGCCGGACGTGGATTGAATGAGCTTATCACCGGCCATGATTGCTCTAGATCCAACTAAGGCCCAATTCAGTATTCCTGGGATCTCGGTAGACAATCTCTCTTTAAGGGTGTGGTCTTCTCTGCCAAAGAATGACTCTTTGAAATCAAAGCCGATCATGCGGTTGGTCATTGCGTTCTTGTCGTTCAAGAAGTTGGGCATGTTGTTGCAGACGAATATGATCTTGGCAGGGAGATTCTGCGTCACTATCGGCATTCCTTTTCTATTTATAGGGATAGAGTCATTCCCCGTAATGCTTTTGATTCGTTCGGTGGCTATGTTGCGTTTATCGCCTGAAGCGTTTTCCGCATCATTGAAGATGGCAGCTCTTTTCCCAAGAAGTGGTTCAAGGCCAAAGTCTGTCCCGAATGTATTGAACGAACACGCCGCGTAATTGTTGGTACCCAGTAGCTGCTCAATTAGCCGCACGATTGTGCCTTTGCCTGCACGGCTTGCACCTTTAAAGACTGCAAATTTCTGTTGCTCCATTGAGCTGATGAGCAGATAGCCAATCCAATATTTCAAGGATTGTTGCTGCTCAACATCACCGCTCCAGATAGAGTCTAAAAAGGCCTCGAACTGTGGGCACGAAGCGCTAGGATCGTAGTTGAATGGAAGACAGGTAAAAGAGAACCAGTCCGAGCTATGGGGATAGAGATGCCCAGTTGCAATGTCTAGTATTCCATTCTTGCAGGTGATGAACTCGCCTTTCTTACCAGTAAGCCAAGAATCAACCTTAGTCTCTCTATCAGGAGTGGTGCCTTGTAATGTTAGCTTTAATGCTTTGGTCATACCGGCAACTTGATTCATGTTCACAGTTTTGTGCGTGACAGAATCAGCTAATTCGATATCGGCGAGCATCACGCCTGACATTCCTTCATCGGTCACATACTTCCAGCAAGTATCTTTCGACGAGTAGGAATAGAACTGCCCCTTCGAAGCGAGCGTCATACGAGGATTGCGATTGATAAACGACTGAGCACAAACGACTGGCATCTTTGGTAGATACTTATATTTTTCTGGTCCATGTTTTTCGCTATCTTCTCCATCCTCGCTACCTTCGCCTTCCTCAACCTCTTCGATCTCTTCGATCTCTTCGTACGTTTCGGGAAAAAGCGCTTCAATGGTCTTATGGCCGACTGGTTCCTTGTGATACTTATATGCGTGTTCTACCTTCTCTTTTACGTCCTCTGGCGTCTTTGGAGGTTGGCACCTTGGGTTGTAGTGCTCCATTAGCAAGTCTATCGCCATGCTTTTTGACATTCCGAAATCAGCACAGGTCGCAGCCGCGACATACGTTTTATGATCTCTACCTTGCCCCTTAATTCCAGGCGGTAGCGCAAGTAACGCTTCGATACATTGCTGAATGTCGGCCTCATTCGTTGAAAATACTTCTTGAGAAGATACGTCTGCGTTTAGGTTAGTGTTGGCTTTCGCTCTTCTGAGTGCTTCGTAGGACGCGAGCTCATCCAAAATCCATTGCGGCAAGACGTCGGATTCATCCTTGACGTCTATCAGAGTAAGGCCATTATCGATTGTGTAGCGGTCACCGCTTCTATGCACTGAAGGCCAGGTTACTACCTGCTTACCTCCATCGGCAAAGATATCCACACCTGGAAAAAGCCTTATTTTTGATGGAACATAGATCCCATTTCCAGGATGTTGGTAGTAGAGGTGAGTGCTCGCCCCTCTACGTTCGGTGATAAAGTTACCTAGCTTTAGTTCGTGCTCAAGAAACCATGCAGCACCTTCAGGGCCATCGAGATCAACGCAGATAATGCCGGAATGTTCTCCAGTGACTACGCCAATATTCTGTCCCTTCTTTCGTAGGTACTCAACCTCGAAGGCTTCCGCTGTAAGACGCGCTTTTTGCCATCCAACCAACGTAGGCTGCTTACCCGCGTCTTTCTTACCGCATCTAGGCGATGTGATCGGCGTAACATCAATACCGCCTCTGATGTATTCAAGCGCGACAGATAGGCAGTCAGCCCCTACGTTCGAGGATACGGGCGAAATGGTTGTCATAGATTCCTATTTAAAAACAGTATTGAGCGTAGACTAGAAACTCAATCGCAGAGCATCGTTTGATCACGCAGGAGCATTGCAACGATCATTGATGACTTCGAGAGCTTTGCAGCTCTGGCGTCTTTGACAATCTTTCTATTGAGTTCAATAGGCATTCTTATATTGACTTGCACTGTCTTCTTTGCCCATGATCGCTTTTTTGTATTTTTCATAGTCTCAAATAAATATGTTTACATTGTTTTTACATAGTGCTACAAGTCGTTACAGCAATCAACACATAAAGTGTTGCGCGAACGAATATCGCTATGTGGACACGAAAAACCACCGACATTGATGACCCTCGACTGTTTCCCTATCAACGAGAGGGAATAAGAGCGATCACGGATATACTCCTTCAAACAGGTAGTGGCCGGGCTGCACTACTGGCAGATCCTCCCGGAGCCGGCAAGACTTCTCAAGTCATTACCGTGATGGATGAAATCCAAGGCCTAAAGAGTAAGACTTTTCTTATCATCTGCCCAGCCTCCTTGCGGTTGAACTGGGTACGAGAGATAGAGCTGTGGACTTCTTGGAGAGTGTCAGAAGGCAATATCGGAGTCATCCGTAGTCACAAAGACATCGAGGAAGCAAAGAGAAAGAAGATTGTAATCTGCTCTTACTCTCTAGCGACCAAAGGCGATGTATCCGAAGCGCTAACAGAGCGACACTGGGGAATGTTGATCCTTGACGAAGCTCATGCGGTTAAGAACCCTGCAAGTTTGAACGCAAGAGTAATTCTTGTACTTCTTTGGGCGAGATGCCAATACCGCGTTCTGATCACTGGCACACCGATCCCTAACGGGCGAGCGAGTGAAGCGTGGTCGATGTTCTCGCGCCTTGCGCCGGATCTTTTTGGGCTATGGAAGCCATTCGCAGAAAGGTACTGCATCAAAGAAGAGACTCGCTACGGCGTGACTTACCCAAGAAGCAAGAATCTTGAGGAGCTTGGGCGCATTGCTAGAGAGCGATTCATGATTCGAAGATCTCGTGAAGAGATTATGGGGCAGTTGCCAGAGCTTGTTCGTTGCACTATCCCTCTCGATGTTCCCGAGCTTGCAGTGATTGAAGCAGAGGATGGTATCGACATAGAGGCGTTGATTGCGTCAATTGAAAACGGCGTCCCATTGCGTAGCGACCCCATAGCAACAGCAAGGAGGAAGTTGGGCGTCTTGAAGGCGAGGCCGGCAGTCCTTTATTTGACGACAGTGTTGCTGGAGGAAGTAGAGAACGTTGTAGTTTTCTGCCATCATCGTGAGGTGTTCGCGTATCTTTTTGAGCAGCTACAGGTTTACGGCATTTCAGTCGTTTGTATTAACGGAACGACATCAGTTGATGATAGACAAAAGGCGGTCGATGACTTTCAAGCGAAGACAGCCCGCGTGTTTCTTGGCTCGATAACGGCGGCCAATAGCGGAATCACCTTAACGGCATCCAGTACTGTTGTGTTTGTTGAGTTCGAATGGGTGCCTTCGATAAATGAGCAGGCGGAAGGAAGAATCAACAGAGTGGGGCAGAAAGATCTTATGAGGGCAATTTACCTCACAGTGCCAAACTCTTTGGATGAGGCAATTTTAAGAGGCGTAATGAGAAAGCAGAAGAGCATTCAAAAGGTAATGCTTGAAGGAGCAAACAGAGTTAATTAATCGTACCCAGGGGGAGAAAAAGGTGTCCGACACCGTTTTGGCTAGTTAGGTAGCTTCTTGGGGCGGCCATGGGGACGCATTGTCGATTCCAGCCCGAATTTTCTCGCCGTTGATTCGACCCATGTTTCGTTTCCAAAGGGAACACCACGTTTCATACTCCAATCGATTTGCTTCTGCTCCGCCTTGGAAAAATCTGTCCGCACGTGTTGAATCCAGTTGGCGTGCCTAGCGATCGGCCAAGCTGTCAGCAATGCCTTCTCTGCCGCAGTCCCATATCGCCATCGGTACAAACTACCATATCGCCACTGGTCTGGCTCAGCGCAAAGTCCGGCCGCAAAGGCGTTACGCTCAACATATCTGCAAAGCGTCAAAAAGTGTTCGTCGGCCTGTACGGGAAACGACTTGTACCTGCCTTGATAAAGATGACCCAAGCCGACCATGCGATAGTGAGCGTGATAACGCTGAGTGTGCGTCAAACAAACCCACTGGCCAAAGCGTCCCATTTCGCCGTCAACATGGGGGCGGACCACGAAATGCCAATGGTTTGGCATCAAGCAATAGCTCAACAATGAAATGTCAAATTTGTCGATGGCTTGCTGTAGCAGTTTCTCGAACGCCTCGTAGTCGTGCGGTTTATGAAACATCGGATCTCGCAAATTCGCGCGATTGAGCATGTGGTAGATGCCACCCGCTTCGTCCGTTCTTTTCGGTCTACCCATCGAATTGATTCCGATTCACAAGGATTTCCTGCCCTTTATACCGAAACAAAACCCTCTAGTCAACCAAAACGGTGTCGGACACCTTTTCCGCCGCGCACACGATTCAGCCCGAGAGCATTGGAACGTTCACTCAGGTTCCGCCGGACTTGAAGCGTTTCTACTTCGTCCACGTTCACTACCCGGCGGTTTCAGAAACCGGGGAAACAATCGTCATACTAAAGTCTTTCAATGCATTTTCCATTCGTTTTTCATTCGCTTCGACACTGCCAAGATCGGGGCCTGTCATCGGCATATACCTTACGAACGGAGAAAGTTCTGAAGGGTAGTCCAGCGAGTCGTAAATTTCCTCCACGACAGCAAGTCGATCGGATTGCTGACTTTCGCTAACGAAAGCCGCAAGAATGAATGCCCAACGTTTACTAACTTCTGGCGACACTTCCAATCCTTCGCCAACGATCTTTGAGAGCATTCCCCCAATTGAATCTGAGGGACGAGCGCAAGCTAACTCTATTACGTCAGTACTCTGGCTATCGTCTTCGCTAACGAGACTGCACGCGTAATCGATGATCGTTTTGCCGTCTACGAACCCGTTTTCGTATCCATACTTGAACTCATCCCACGTTAACGGTGTTCGTAGTCTTCGAAGAAACTCGATCGGAACTTGTGTACGCATCAGTTTGGAATCCCGTTGATGATGCCACCGATCTTGAATCGTTGATGCGTGATGACGCCTGTCGCATCGAGAATGAATTCGAAGACACCCTTCTTACCATCAACGGCCCCAAGAGTTTGTAAGAGTTGACGTTGTACGCCGTCACCGCCTCGAATTGCGAATAGCTTACCCGCTTCCAGTTGCTCACGCGAAAGGAAGCTTGCCGCCCGGTGTAATGCGTCCGGTTTTAGTCCCGATCCCACTCGCGTAGCTTTTAGAATTTCGTCAGCCGCATACCCTAGCTTCAGTCGCTCAAGCTGTGCCGCACTGTGGGCCGCTCCACTAATTGGGGCAACTCGCCCAGCCCATGCGCCGGTCAGTATTTCCACCCCTAATGCACCGGCGAACTTGCTGATACCGTGTGCCGTTTCACTCTCCTGGGTATAGCGTCCGTTCGACCAGTCAGGTGAATACAAGTAGCCCAAACCTTGATCTCCCCAAAGGTAGTTTCCCGGCATTTGAGTGAGATTGATCAGGCCAATCCCGGAATCCTGCAGGCCGTTGAGAATGTTCGCACCGCCTTGCCATACACCCCACGCAGTTTGCGATCCGATGTAACCGTAGCCAGACCCGCCTCCGCCGTAATAACCGCTGCTGGGGCCGTAGTAATCGAACGTCGGATCGGAGGCGTCGAGCGACGCAAGCCGGGCTTTTTCAAAGGTGGCGGAGGCTACCGATTCGTCCTTGCTGATCCCGGCCATCGTGATCGCGTAGGTCTTGTCCGCTTCGGCCATCGCGGTGGCGTAGTCGATTCCGGGGCTGGCCATCGCGCCCACGAACGTCACGCCGGCATCGGCGGTGGCTTTCGATAGTGCCTCACCGGCAGTAGCGATTGCCGTCACTCTGGTCACTCCAAAGCCGCTCAGCGCTTCGGCCAACGTGACCGCCAATGGTGCGACGGTGTTGGTGTAATTTAGCCTCGCGGTACTGTCGGCAATGTCTTTAGCCTTATTCGCGGCGGCCAGCAGATCGGTCTCCGTATGAGCTGCAACGGCCATCGCATCGGAATACACCTTGTCGGCGTCGGCCATGGAGTTCGTCCAGACCGTGTTCGCCGCTGCGATCAAATCGCCAGCCGTCTTAGCCTCCGTCGCTTCGGTGTGACTGAAGGCGACCGCGGCGGCGATCCGTGCATTGGCGAACGTCTCGGTGTAATCAGCCATCGAATGGCTCCAATTTTTCACGGCACCCGCTGCGGTGTCCGTGTAAGTTTTCCAAGCGGCGGCTTCCACGATGTTAAAGGCATTGATCAATCCAGCGATGACACCGTCCAGTGACGCCAGATTAGAGATCACCAGTCCCAAGAATGTTGCATCGGCGTTGGTGGTACTGGTTTTCAAGCTGCTATCGGCAACGTGGATGGACTGTTGTTTGCCGATACTCGCATGGGCAGTCGCTTCTTCCAGGTCGAGGTCAGCCTGGGTCGATGTATTGAACTTCGCGGTGGCTGCGGAGACTTGTGCGGAAACATAAGCCGCATAGTTGGTGCCTTGGACAACTGCCCAGAGGGCCACGTAGGTACTGATCGCGGACGTCAAACTGGTGACACCGGCTTTTTCAATGGAGTAGATGCTGGTCACAAGCGAATTCGCTTGCGTCGTCACGTCAACAACAAAGGCGTCTTCGATGGCAGCAACATCGTTGACGAGGGCTGCCGAGTCGTTGTTGTTGGCATTGTCGCGGTTTGCTCCGGCCGTGATGATCGCTTGATCTCGGGCCATTGCAAAACCCGATT
>JAYVSE010000303.1:0-11232 GCA_043775635.1 Planctomycetaceae bacterium
CAGATCAAAGACCAGAAACAGATCGAATTACTGATTGGTTACTTGGAACGCAATCGGTCATGGATACCCAACTACGCGTTACGTCGCAAGTTGGACCTAGGCAACTCGAGCAATCCAGCCGAACGGACGAACAACCTGCTTGCCTCGCAACGTCAAAAAAAGAACGGTATGAGTTGGTCCACCAGCGGCTCGCAAGCACTCAGCGATTTAGCTTGCGTAGTCCTTAACAATCGTACGAGAAAATGGCTCAACGAGGCGAAATTTACCCTGACTTTCAACCAAGCAGCCTGATTTCAATCGCACAGGTCGAAATTCGCCTTGCTCGCTCCGCTTGTTGATGTTCAAATCTTGTATTTTGAGAACGTTCCAGCGAAGGATGACGCGTTTGTCCACTGCAATCGACTTCTTGATATTCGACAAATTCAAATACGCTCTTGTTCATTTTCTGGTGTCGGCCCTAAACACTTCGCTAACGCAAAGCAACTAAAATGCCTTTTCATTGAAGACTCGCCAATAACTGACGATGGACTTTCGTCAATCGCGACGCTAACAAACTTAGAAGTACTTGATATTTCTTGTTTGGACACGTCAACCGAGATCACGATGACAGGCTCACGACGATTGCAGGGACTCAAGGCGCTCAAGCAACTCTCGGTGACCATGCCGAAGGCATCGCAAGATTTGGAAAACGAACTCAAGTCGTTATTTCCACAGTGCAAACACGTTGATGTGTTTTTCTGCACCGAAACCCAGGATTGAGGATAACAATCGGTTGAAACGTATACACCTGAGTCACCCGGTCAAACAATCTCGCAGAGGCTAAGAGCGGAACTTCGAGCACTAGTGCGGCCAGACGGGATCGCGATTTTCGGCAAATGCTTTCAGGCCCTCAGCGGCGGTCGCGGTTGAGCATGCGGTGGCCCCTGTCGCAGCACCCACTGAGATTTGCGTCAGGACTGCTTCGCCGATCGTTTCGTTCAACAGACGCTTGGTGACCGCTAGTGGTGTTGCGGGCCATGCCGCACAGGTATTGGCAAGCTCATTCGCCGCGACCCAGATTTGATTCGAAGTCACTCGCTTAGACACCATTCCACAACGATAGGCTTGGCGAGACGAAAGTGTTTCACCGGTTAGCAGTAAACGTGACGCTATCGATGACCCGAGACGAAACGTCAATAGCGGTGCCAACACGCCGCCGACCATGCCACGGCGAATTGGTGACGCACCGAACTCTGCCGAACGACTGGCAACGACCATATCCGCAGCAAGCGCCAGTGTGAATCCAGCGCCGTGGGCCTTGCCATCAACGGCGGCAATGATCGGCTTTGGAAAACGAAGAAACTTTTCAATCAGGCCGCCAAGTCGATCCCAATGCTCAATCCAAAGCGGCATCGCCGCGATTTCATCAATCGCCGTGTGGGCGTGCAACTCTTGCAAATCCATTCCAAGGCAGAAGTCGTCACCAGAACCCGCCAACACAACCGCACGAACTTTTTTCTCCTGGTGCAAGTCGTCGAGCGCTTGGCTCAGTTCATCGATAAGCTGTTCGTCAAGCGCGTTACCGACATCGCGACGATCCATCAAGATCGTCGCGGTTGGTGCGTGAACTTTTACATCAACAAGATTCATGATGTCTGCCTTGCCATTGATCTACTCTCGTTACTTCAGTTTAGGGAAAAGCACTTGGTGAATTCGTTTCAATTCTTCGGTCGGAATCTTAATGGATTTTCGGTCATAGGTGACAAGTCCGTTGATCTCACCTTCGACGTCCGTCGTTTGCGTGTAAACGCCCGCCGAGATCCCTTGCAATTGCAATTCGGCTAGCAAGCGAATCGACTCAAGGTAGCGTTCCTTATACTCATCTGCGTTCTTTGGTAATCCGCCATAACCCCAGTTTTCTCGATCGTTATCCCAAAGATGATTGGCAACGGGGAGGCCGTGACCGCCGAACTCACCGACAACCTTGATGTACTTGGCGTAAAGCGATTCATTGAACGGAAATCCAGGATGTGGATAGCGATGCTCATCAACGACGTCACCGACCGGCCAGAAGTTACCACCACTGGCAATGTTGACCAAGCGAGTCGGATCGCGCGACATGATCCATTTGCCAACCTCGACAGTCCGGTGCTGCCCCCAAGCTTCGTTAAATGGCGTCCAGACAACAATCGACGGATGATTCTCAAGCGATCCAACCATTTCTTCGAATTCATGCATGAATTGTGTATGGTCAGCCTCGCTCCACTGGGCATCGTTCGGATTGGGATCTAAGCGAGTCCAATTCGGATTTTTGCCACCACTTACCTGATCTTGCCAGACCAACATGCCCACGCGATCGCAGTGATAATAGTAGCGCCGGGGTTCGACCTTGATATGCTTGCGAATCATGTTAAAGCCAGCCGCCTTCAGGAAATCGATATCGAACTTCATCGCTGCGTCCGAGGGCGGTGTCAACAGTCCGTCTGGCCACCAGCCTTGATCCAGCGGTCCCCAATGAAAGATCGGTTGTCCATTGAGCGTGAAGCGTAAATTCCCGTTAGCGTCTCGCGCCTTACCCACGCTGCGAATACCAGCATAAGAGCGTACTTCGTCGATCGTCGCACCACTGCGGTCAACGATGGCAATTTTTAAATCGTACAGATGGGGCGATTCAGGTGACCAGTTCTTTGGGTTCTTAATGCTAACGACCGTTTCATTCGCAGTTTCGGTAAGTTCCGCAATGACCTTCGTGCCTTCGATCACGGTTACTCGCACCTGCTCGCCGTCGACGGCAGGGCCACTGAGCTTGGTACGAACGGTAATCGTGCCTTGGGCGGCGTCCGTCAGAATCTTTAGATCCTGGATGGATCGAATGGATACCTCTTCCATCCAGACGGTTTGCCAAATCCCCGAGACTTGCGTGTACCAAATCCCTTGAGGATTTAACGACTGCTTTCCGTTCAACTGAGAACCCTGAGTTTCATCTTCGACCCGCACGGTAAACGTGTTTGCTCCGGTGCGCAAAGCATCCGTCACATCGAAGCTAAATGGATCGTTTCCACCGACGTGGTCACCGACTCGATCGTCGTTGACCCACACCTGACATCGATAATCGACCGCTTCAAAATTTAACAGTACGCGGGTATCGGGTTTCTTTGTGGCTTCAAATGTTTTCTTGTACCAAAGCGCTTCCTTGGGATCGAGAAGTCGTTGGACACCGGAAAGCCGCGACTCCAAGGAAAACGGTACGATGATTTTGCCGTTCCATTCAGTTGGCAAATCAACACGCTCTTTTAACGTAACCGCATAATCCCATGGGCCATTAAGATTGGTCCAGTTCTTACGTGTCATTGCGGGACGTGGGTACTCTTTCCACGCATTGTCGCCAGTGACTTTTGCTCCCCATTTCGTTATCAATTCGGATTTGAAGGGCGTTGTTTGTCGTTGTGGTGTCGGCAAGACTGGTACATGTGACGCATCAATGATATGGACATCAATAAATTGCCCACCGGTGCGTTGTAAGCAATGCACCGCAAGAGTGTTCTTACCTGACTTGATAACGCTCGCTTGCTGCGCGTCGAGAGGGATCACTTTGTATTCCGTGAGGAAACCTGTCAGTGCCGCGACTTGCGAGCCGTTGATATAGATCTCCGCATCCTCATCATGGTTAACCAATAGCGCCGGATTCGTCGGTACGGATTCAAGAACGACGGATTTTCGCAACCAGATTTCTTTTCCAGACCAAACGGTTCCCACGCGAGATCCTGGCGTATCGACGGTTCCGAATCCGCCGAAGCCAATTCGCCAAGAACGATCCGTAAAATCAACTGCCTGCCATCCGTCACTTGGTTTTTTCACAACGTAACGCCAAGCGGTGTCTTCGATCACATCTTGCGCAAAAACCAGTGGGATCAATGACAGCCCCACCGTACACGCGAAAAAGCCTCGTGCCAATGCATTCATAAAATTGTTCCTAACGGTTAAGGATCGAGCGGTAAACAAGTGGGATAGGCTTCCAGCCTGTCACTATCCTGGACCGACAGGCTGGTAGCCTTTTTATTTTATATCCCATAACTTCAAAAGGACCTTCGGCCACCACCCAGCTTGCCTGGGAGGAGCCAATGATCATCACCAGAAAACGACTCTCATTGCCTAGATATCGCAATTCTCCAGCTTGCGACGCTTTCAGCGTCGCAAGCTGGAGAATTGAAGTCGGATGGGAAGTCTTCGTTGTCTGGTTGTGATCCGATTCACCTGCCAGACAAGCTGGCAGGGGTCTTTGTTCGAGTTTTGCATTTTTCGAGCGGCGAAGCCGTTCATTGTAGGTAGAAAATTTGACCTCAATTGTTCCGTGGATGCGCTCGATCCAGGTTATCAAACAATTGAGGACCATTGTTCTTCATTTTCGAGCAAGGAAAGATTTTATGCTTCAAAGACGACGTTTGTTCACTTTGGCCGCGAATGCTGCGGTTACGTCTTGCCTTCTCGGCAGAGTCTCCTCTGCGAATCCGCTACAAGCCGATGGGTCAGGAGCGACGAAAGCGATCGCTCGAAAACCACGCTTTGCAATTTCGACTTACTCTTATTGGCGTTATCGCAACGACAGCAAACTACCGATCGAAGACTGCATCGACCTAGCTGCTGAAAGCGGTTTTGATGGTGTTGAGATCCTGCATCGACAAATGACCGATGAGTCCAACGGATACTTGCAGAAACTAAAACGCCGAGCATTTATTCACGGCTTGGACCTATGTGGTTTTTCAACACACCAAAGTTTTGTCTCGCCGAATGTGGATGAACGCAAGAAGAACGTTGATCATACGAACCATTGCATTGAATTGGCATATCAACTTGGAATTCCGACTATTCGCGTCAACACGGGGCGCTGGAACACGATTCAAGATTTTGACGAACTGATGCGAAATAAGGGAGTCGAACCTCGCCTGGAAGGTTACACAGACGAACAGGGCTTCGACTGGGTCATCGACAGTTTGGAGAAGTGCCTGCCAAAGGCCGAAGAATGCGGGGTCATTTTAGGACTTGAAAATCACTGGGGACTCGGCCGCGATGCTGCCGGTGTACTGAAGGTGATCCAGGCAATCGACTCGCCATGGTTAAAGGCAACGCTCGACACGGGAAACTTTCTCGAGAACCAATACGAACAATATCGCCAGCTCGCGCCACATGTTGTTCTGGTGCAAGCCAAGACATACTTTGGCGGTGGAAAATGGTACACGCTCGATATTGACTACAACCAAGTTGCCGAGACGTTGAAGGCGGTTAACTACCACGGTTACATTTCTCTGGAATTCGAAGGCCAAGAAGCGTTCGAAACCGCAGTGCCGAAAAGCTTGAAGCTACTCCAGGAAGCATTTGCTTAAACTTCATTCTTGCCAACCAAATGCGGCGACTTCCGTTAAGCGATCGAGTCTGGCGAATGCCCTGATCCCAACGAGCTTGACTCGAATGGCGTGGACTTAGTGAGCCGACGGCGCTAGCCGCGGGCCTTACAAGGCTCTAACGGACGCGATACCCGCGGCTGGCGCCTTGAGAGATGGGACGGTTGGTTGTTAATGGGATGAGCTAATTGTTAAAACTTGGTTCATGCCAGGCAAGCTGGCAGGGGTCTTAGAAAAGTTGTGGGGTAAAAAAGGGCGGAGCCCCTAACCAGACGACCAGACGATGGTGTTCAGCGAGAAAAACGCCGCCCCAAGAACGGGTCGAAAGCTTGACGATTCTCGATGTGGCGAATATGATTTAAGGCTGGCTTAGTCAAGGTTGTCTGACGTGTATTACTTTTCCCTTTCCCATCGCCATTGGTTCGTATTGGTCTGCCTTGTCTTTTTTGACAATTCACAATCAAATGCGAGTTGCAGTGACTATTTGATGCTCGGTCACCACGCTGGTCCCAGTGCATTGTTGGATGGATTCGCTAGCCACCTGCATCGCGCTGCGAGTCCTCACGAACCGAACCATTTTGGTTTTGCCTGCGGATGCGTTCCTACCCTTGGCGCAAAATCCGAATTGTTTCGACCTCCCATGTCGATTGACGTGACCCGTTAGCGAGGTATTCACGTAAGCCAATTTGACGCTTAAGGATCAATCGATCAATAAATGTCCGATTTCTGTAGTGGAATAGGCTTCCAGCCTGTCATTTTCGATGCGACAGGCTGGAAGCCTATCCTACAATTGATCGAACGATCCTAAGCGATCTCGCATGCGCCACCGACTTGCGTTCGCACCGATGGCATCGATATTTGTAATCCCCGTTTTTAAGTCAGCATTCCATGCAGTCCACTACCACCCATGCCGCGCCGCGACCCCAAGTCGTGAAAGCAATCGGCCCCAAATTACGGCGTGTGCTTTACGTCTTGCTGGTCCTACTTGCGATCCTATTTGCCAACTCCGCCTACTTGGCGACCATCACCAGTCTGGAGTGGACAAGCGGTCAAACCTACCAAAACTATTTTTACCAGTGCATGTTCCTGGCCCATCTTGTCCTCGGGCTGTTGGTGATTGTCCCGTTCATCGTCTTCGCGTTTGTTCATTTGGCCAACACACGCCATCGGCGCAATCGACGCGCGGTACGGGTTGGCTACATGCTGCTTGTCGCCTCGTTCGTGCTGCTTGGCTCGGGTTTGCTTTTGTTTCGTGTTGGCGGGCTAGAGATTAAAAATCCAACTAGCCGGTCAATCACTTATTGGCTTCATGTTGGCAGCCCTCTGGTTGCCGTGTGGTTGTATATGCTTCATCGCCTTGCAGGGCCAAGGATCAAGTGGAAGTACGGCATGTACTATGTCGGTGCCGTCGCTGGAGCGATTGCCCTGATTTCGGTTTTGCACTCCCAAGATCCGCGACGTTGGAACGTTGCGGGGCCAAAAGAAGGTGAAAAGTACTTTCAGCCGTCGCTTGCGAGAACCTCCACCGGTAATTTCGTCAGCGCGGAAACGTTGATGATGGATGACTACTGCTTAAAGTGTCATGCCGACGCGCACAAAGCTTGGGAACAAAGCTCCCATCACTTCAGTTCATTTAACAATCCCGCATACCTTGCGAGCGTTCGCGAAACTCGTGAGGTCTCCCTAAAGCGAGATGGTTCGGTACAAGCTTCGCGTTGGTGCGCTGGCTGCCACGACCCAGTTCCGTTCTTCAGCGGTGCATTTGATGATCCTAAATTCGATGACATTGGCCATGCAACATCGCAAGCTGGGATCACTTGCACCGCTTGCCACGCAATCACGAACGTCAATAGCAATCGAGGAAACGCCGATTACACGATCGAAGAGCCGTTGCACTACCCATTTGCAGCAAGCAAAAACGAAATCTTGCAATGGGTGAACAACCAACTGGTCAAAGCAAAACCCGAATTTCACAAGAAGACGTTTCTAAAACCTCACCACAAGACGGCGGAATTTTGTTCTTCTTGCCATAAAGTTCACTTGCCTAGCGAAGTAACCGGCTACAAAGACTTTCTCCGAGGTCAAAACCATTACGACGCATGGCTACTTTCCGGTGTTTCCGGGCATGGCGCGAAAAGCTTCTATTATCCGCCAGTCGCGCAAACGGATTGCGCGGGCTGCCACATGCCGCTAGCTGAATCCAATGATTTCGGTGCTAAGTTCTTTGACGACTCAGGAAGTCTAAAAACGCACAATCACCTTTTCCCGGGGGCCAATACGGGACTTGCTTGGCTGAAGAATCGGCCTGAAGCCCAGGCAGTCCATGAAGCGTTTCTCAAGCAGTCAACTCGCGTCGATATATTTGGGATCAAAGACGACGGTACCGTCGATGGAAAACTCCACGCTCCCATTCGACCATCGCTTCCAACGCTGGAACCCGGCAAGAACTACTTGCTTGAAACCGTCGTTCGAACGCTTAAGTTGGGGCACTTGTTTACTCAAGGCACCGTCGACTCCAACGAAGTTTGGCTCGATGTAGTCATCACAAGCGGCGACCGTGTGATCGGTCGTAGCGGATCGATTGATGAACATGGCGAAGTCGATCGTTGGTCGCATTTCATCAACGTTTTCATGCTTGATGAAAATGGAAATCGGATCAATCGCCGCAATGCTCAAGACATTCGCATTCCCCTTTACAACAACCAAATCCCACCAGGCGCTGGACAAACGATTCATTACGCCATGAATCTCCCGACCGACCTGACGGACCATGTAACCATTGAAGTAAAACTTCAATACCGCAAGTTTGATCACGAGTACATGACCATCGTGGCTAATAATCACAGCCCGAAGGATCATCCGCTGCGCGGCAAAGAAGAAGGTGTTGCCTACCGAAATCCGCTGCCGATTGTGACGATGGCAACGGACCGAGTCACCTTGCCCGTATCAGGAATTGAGAAGCCAGTAGCGGAGCCACCGGTGCGCGACATCCCAGTTTGGCAGCGATGGAATGACTATGGAATCGGGCTGTTCTTAAAGGGCAAAGCCGAACTAAAGCAAGCGGAACAGGCCTTCCAAGAAGTTGAGAAACTAAATCGCTACGACGGACCGCTTAATTTGGCCCGAGTGTACCAAACCGAAGGGCGACTTGATGACGCTGTTGCTGCTCTCGGTCGCGCCGCAACTTACACCGATCCAGCGGCTCCCCCCTGGACCATGTCATGGCTCGCCGGTGCTATCAACGCGCAGCAAGGTCATCTGGACGAAGCCATCAAAAATTTCGAAGCGGTGTTAACGACAAAAGTACCTGAGCGCAAATTTGACTTTAGCCGAGACTACACGGTCAACAATGAATTAGGACAAGTTCAATTTCAACGCGGCCAACAGTTTCGCGGTGAAGAGAAAAAGGCAGAGCGTGAACAATGGTTTGGCGCTGCCGTGGCGACCTACAAGAAAACGCTTTCGCTCGATTCAGAAAACGTCGCGGCGCATTACAATCTTGAGCAGTTGTATCGGCAACTTGGCGACGAAAAGCTGGCCGATCAACACGGACGGCTGCATATGAAGTACAAGGGTGACGATTCCATTCAGGGTGTTGTGATTGGAAAGGCCCGAGCTAAGTATCCGGCAGCGGACCATGCAGCGGAAGCGATCGTGCTCTACCCTCTGGATCGTCCGATCCCACAACCATTAGTGAGCAAAGCGGAATGAATGGAAATGCCCGTCCAGAAGACGAATTGGAAGAAGAACGCGATGATGCGGTCATTGGCATCGCGCTGCGATATTCGGCAATCGCGGTGGCTTTGCTTGTCGCGATCGGAGGCTCCGTCTTTGCAATGAAATACTTCCGCCAGCCTGCCAAAGTGATCGCTCAACCAATGCCCGTGGGTCTACCAACGGTCCGTAGCGAGGCCAGTCAAAAACTGCCCACGATTCCAATGATTGACATTACGAAGGAAGCAGGGATTGCTTTTGTTCATGTCAACGGAGCCGCAGGTGAAAAACTGCTTCCCGAAACCATGGGTGGTGGTTGTGCTTTCTTCGATTACGACCAAGATGGAGACGCAGATATTCTGCTCGTTGGTTCAAAAAAATGGTCGCTTGGGAAAACCGCCAACGACGCCTCTAAAACGCTGGCTCCGAAGGACGATTCAGCTTCATCATTGATGCTTTACGAAAACAACGGTACAGGTTCGTATCGTGATGTGACGACGGATGCGGGATTGAATATATCGCTCTTTGGTCAAGGTTGTGCAATCGGTGATTTCGACAACGACGGTGCACCTGATTTGTTCGTTAGCGCCGTCTCCGAACGCAACACAAGTGACGTCACGCTTGCAGCAAAGTCAAACGATAACGCGCCAACGGGCCCCTGTCACTTATTTCACAATGACGCCGGTAAGTTCGTTGACGTTACGCATTCGGCTGGTGTCGCCGGTGCACCTCAGGACTGGAGCAGCAGTTGTGGTTGGTTTGACTACGACAACGATGGCGATCTTGATCTGTGGGTTTGCAACTATATCGACTGGTCGCGAGAGTTCGATCTTGCTCAGAATTTCCGCTTAACCGGTGGCGAACGCGCCTATGGCCGTCCGCAAGCTTTTGGTGGTAGCTATCCCCATTTGTATCGCAATGATGGTCAAGGAAAGTTCACCGAAGTATCGGAAGCAGCGGAAATTCGCATCAATGCAGCAACGACCGGAACGCCGCAAGCAAAGTCGCTGGGGCTGACATTCCATGACTTCGACCGTGATGGCAAGTTGGATGTCTTGGTTGCCAACGATACCGTTCAGAACAACCTGTTTCACAACAAGGGCGACGGAACATTTCAAGAAATGGCCGCTCTGGCTGGAGTTGCCTTTGATGCAGACGGAAACGCTCGTGGTGCGATGGGACTGGACGTGGGATGCGTCCGAAACGATCCGCGGTGCGCTTGCGTGGTAATTGGTAATTTTGCCAATGAAATGACCGCTTTTTATGTATCAGCACCTGATTCACTTGTGTTTTCCGACCAAGCGGTTGCCAATGGGCTAGGACCGAGCACACGGTTGTTCTTAACCTTTGGTGTTTTTTTCTTTGACGCGGATCTCGATGGTTGGGATGACCTTTTTCACGCCAATGGCCACTTGGAAGAAGACATCGCCAAGGTGCAAGCAAGCCAGACCTATGCTCAAGCACCACAACTATTTTGGAACGCAGGCCCAGACGCCGAGACCGAGTTCGTGGCTCTACCCAAAACGTCAACCGGCGATGCGTTCGCAAAGCCAATGGTTGGTCGCGGTGCGTCTTACGCTGATATCGATGGCGATGGCGATCTCGATATCCTGATTGCCGCAACCGCGTCCGCGCCACGACTATTGCGAAACGATCAACAGCTAGGCCATCATTGGCTTAGGATGCGACTCGTTGGAAACGGCACGACATCAAATCGAGATGCGACCGGAGCAAGAGTTGATGTCAAGCTGAAGTCCGGGCGTGCGATTAGCAGGACCGTCAACTCAACACGTAGTTATTTGTCGCAAACAGAATTGACCGTAACACTCGGACTTGGAAATGACGCCATTGAAACCATCCAAGTCACGTGGCCAGACGGTAAAGTCCAAGATGTCGATGCAAGCAAGTCGGATCGATTGATAACGGTCCAGCAAGCAGATTAATTTCGCAAAGCATCGTGCGGCTTTCGCTCCGCGAAACGCTCGTTTCTTCCTTCTTTCGCCGAGCGAAAGACGACAATAAAAAGACCGCACGATGCCTAAGTTCCAGTTTAGCACTTTTCAAGGGTCATCCCGCGAGCGTTGCCAGGTAGATAAGCAGGTCCGATTTATTATCGCGACCCGTGGTGCTGAGCGACACT
>JAYVSE010000304.1:0-12712 GCA_043775635.1 Planctomycetaceae bacterium
GACCAATAACAAAACCTCTGATTCATCCGATGGATCGCCTCATGACGGTGGGAAAAGAAGTAAATTTGGAACACTGTGACTCCAGCGTCTGATTACAAACTTAGCGGAAGTACGCTCAGCTAAGCAACTACCTACTACAGACAAGGCCCCAAGCCATTTTGCAGACCGTAACTGCGACCGCCACACGACAGATGTCCCTTTTCCTTTGTTGCGTATCGTTTCGGCGATTAGTCGAAATTCGCAGGAAGACTTGACAAGTTAGAGCCAAAGTAGAAAATCAGTGGGCGCTGGTTGTTCCTCTACTTTCCTTTCGAAGGAAGTTCAATGTCGGCAGGGCCTGAAACTTCTTCTTCGAGTAGCTCTTCTTCGAGCGATAGTTCTTCATCCAGCAGCAGTTCGTCGACATCGAGCAGTTCATCTTCAAGCGGTAGTTCGTCTTCATCCAGCAGTTCGTCTTCATCCAGCAGTCGCTCATCGTCATCAAGTAGTTCGTCGTCCTCGGGCAGTTGGCCTCCCGCCAGCAGTTCATCGTCGGGAAGTTGGCCGTCATCGAGCAGTTCTTCATCAAGCGATAATTCCTCATCGTCTAGCAGTTCATCTTCGAGCGACAGTTCGTCGTCTAGCAGTTCGTCTTCATCCAGCAGCCGCTTACCGTCATCAAGTAGCTCTTCTTCCAATGGTTCATCGTCATCCAGCAGTTCGTCTTCGAGCGTAAGGTCCTCGTCCAGTAGTTCATCTTCATCCAGCAGTAGTTCGTCTTCCAGTAGTAGTTCATCATCCAGCAGTAGTTCGTCATCCAGCAGTAGTTCATCATCCAGTAGTAGTTCATCATCCAGTAGTTCGTCGTCCAGCAGCAGCTCATCGTCGTCCAGCAGCAACTCTTCATCGAGCAGCTCTTCATCGAGCAGCTCTTCTTTTAGCAGTTCATCGTCGTCAAGCAGCTCGTCTTCGAGCGAAAGTTCGTCGTCCAGTAGTTCGTCGTCATCCAACAGCAGTTCTTCATCTAGTAGCACACCGTCCAGTAGTTCATCATCCAGTAGCAGCTCGTCTTCATTGAGCAGTTCTTCTTCGAGCAGTTCTTCTTCGAGCAGTTCTTCTTCAACCAGCAGTAGTTCATCATCGAGCGGATCTTCGTCGTCCTCAAGCAGCCCAGCGTCATCGAGTAGCTCGTCCAGCAGTTCATCGTCCGCAAGCAGCAGCTCGTCTTCATTGAGCAGTTCTTCTTCGAGCAGTTCTTCTTCGAGCAGTTCTTCTTCAACCAGCAGTAGTTCATCATCGAGCGGTTCTTCGTCGTCCTCAAGCAGCCCAGCGTCATCGAGTAGCTCGTCCAGCAGTTCATCGTCCGCAAGCAGCAGCTCGTCTTCATCGAGTAGCTCTTCCTCCAGCAGTTCTTCTTCAACCAGCAGCAGTTCATCATCGAGCGGGTCTTCGTCGTCCTCAAGCAGCCCAGCGTCATCGAGTAGCTCGTCCAGCAGTTCATCGTCCTCAAGCAGCGGCTCATCTTCATCGAGTAGCTCTTCATCCAGCAGTTCTTCTTCAACCAGCAGCAGTTCATCATCGAGCAGTGCTTCGGCGTCCTCAAGCAGCAGCCCAGCGTCATCGAGCAGCTCTTCTTCCAGCAGCTCTTCTTTTAGTAGTTCATCGTCGTCAAGCAGCTTGCCTTCCTCCAGCAGTTCTTCTTCCAGCATTAGTTCATCATCGAGCAGTTCATCATCGTCCTCAAGCAGTAGCCCAACGTCATCGAGTAGCTCCTCCAGCAGTTCATCGTCCTCGAGCAGCAGTTCACCTTCATCGAGTAGCTCTTCCTCCAGCAGTTCATCGTCCTCCAGCAGTAGTTCATCATCGACCAGTTCATCATCGTCCTCAAGCAGTAGCCCAGGGTCATCGAGTAGCTCCTCCAGCAGTTCATCGTCCTCAAGCAGCAGTTCATCGTCCTCAAGCAGCAGTTCATCGTCCTCAAGCAGCAGTTCATCTTCATCGAGTAGCTCTTCCTCCAGCAGTTCTTCTTCAACCAGCAGCAGTTCTTCTTCCAGCAGTAGTTCATCATCGAGCAGCTCATCATCGAGCAGTTCTTCGTCATCATCAAGCAGCAGCCCTGCGTCATCGAGTAGCTCATCCAGCAGTTCATCGTCCTCAAGCAGCGGATCATCTTCATCGAGTAGCTCTTCCTCCAGCAGTTCTTCTTCCTCCAGCAGTAGTTCATCATCGAGCAGTGCTTCGTCGTCCTCAAGCAGCAGCCCAGCGTCATCGAGTAGCTCTTCTAGCAGTTCATCGTCTAGCAGTTCATCGTCCAGCAGTTCATCGTCCAGCAGTTCATCGTCCAGCAGCTCATCGTCCAGCAGCTCATCGTCCAGCAGCTCATCGTCCAGCAGCTCATCGTCCAGCAGTTCATGGTCCAGCAGTTCATCGTCCAGCAGCTCATCGTCGTCCAGCAGCAGCTCATCATTGAGTAGCTCTTCTAGTAGTTCTTCTTCGTCTACCAGTAGTTCATCATCCAGCAGTAACTCATCGTCGTCGAGCAGTTCATCGTCGTCGAGCAGCGGCTTGTCGTCATCGAGTAGTTCCTCTTCAAGCGATAGTTCGTCTTCCAGTAGCTCATCTTCCAGCAGCTCAGCTTCCGGCGGTATATACACGCCTACGAGCCCGGATCCTGTCGGTCCATGTGAAGAAACCTGCATCGACGAAGAATGCTGCCCTTACTGCCCGGCCAATGACGGCGATACTAGTTCAAATCCGGTGCGGTATTTCAATGGGGAACTGTTGCTGCAGGTGACCGATTTGGAATCGCCTGGTTTTGGAACGCCTTGGCAACAATCGCGGCAATACAGTAACCAGCTCACGCCATCGGTTGATCAGGGCCTGGGCTATAATTGGCTTGTCACCGCTTGGCCTTTTCTCGCAAAATCACCTGACGGCACCATTGCGTTTGTCCGCAGCTCGCGCGACTCGCTTTGGTTTGATAAAGTCAGTGGAAGCTACAGCGCACGGTATGGTGCCAAGGCAACTTTGGTTTACGATCAGGTCAACAACAAATTCGTCTTGAACATGCCCAACGGAGAAATCTGGAAATTCCACGGCTTTGCCGCGTCATCCTCGAGCTCCTCTAGTTCATCAAGCTCGTCCAGTTCATCAGGCGCCAATCTCGCATCGCCGCCAGGGTTGTTTTCAAGCCTCGTTGATCGCGGTGGGCAAGTGACCGAGGTCATCAAATACACCGCCAGCGGGCGCATTGAAATCATCCAGCGCCAAACTGTCCTTGCGTCGATTGCCACGACGGACCAGTTCCAGTACGAATTCAACCCTGATAGCCAGGCCACAGCGGTCACTTACCGCCGCAAGATCAGTACCGACCCTTGGGAAAACATCCGCCGCGTTACCTACGAGTATTACGACGGTACCAATGCCAACGGCAGTTTGGGAGACCTGATGCGGGTCCGCACCCAGGTGCCTGCGGGTACTCAATGGCAAACAATCGACCAAAGCTACTATCGTTACTACAAAAGCGGCGACGGCAACGGGTTTGTACACGGGTTGAAATACGTTGTCGAACCTGATGGCTACGCCGCGATGGAGGTCGATGCGGTCGATCCCCTGACCGCCAGCGGTGCCGTGCTGTTGCAGTACTCAAAGTATTACTTTGAATATGAGAGCGCCAATCGAGTCGCTAAAGAGATCGTCGATCGTGGGTCGATGACGTTCTCATTCACCTACTCGACTAGCTCACATACCGACGGCGTCAATCATTGGAAACGTAAGACCGTCGAAACTCGTCCCGATGGTTCGACCAACACGGTATATACGAACTACATCGGCCAAGTGATGCTGAACAAGTCGCAATCCGGCAGCAATGTTTGGGTTGACTACCGCCGCTACGATGCCGAAGCGCATCTGATTGAACAAGCCAGACCGTCTGCCGTGCTGAGCTACGACGACACGGCAGCGGACTTGGGCATTACGCTGCGCGCCTCTGCCGGATTGATCGAGCTGACCAGTTATTACAACACCACCGGCGGTGGGGCCGCAGCCGGATACCAAGCGTCGACTTCACTCAAACATGGCCAAGACGGCACACCGGTATTGCTAACCCACACGGATTACGTGGCTCGCACGGTCGGTGACATGACGGTCTATCCACCGTCAAAACAAACGGTTTTTCGTAACGATGATGGCAGCGAACCGATCGACACCACTTATGCCTACACATGGCAAGCCGGTACCACACAAATCAACGAAAAAATAACGACCTTGCCGATCGTCCCGGTCGCCCAAAACGGCTCGGGCACTGCTGCCACCACGAAAACGGTCTTCGACAGCTTCGGCAACCGCATCTGGTCAATGGATAAACGAGGTTTTATCTCGTATTTCATATACGACATTCCGACCGGCAGCGTCATCCGCCGGATCGATGATGTCGATACTTCGCTGGTGTCGGGTGTTCCCTCAGGCTGGACCACGCCAAGCGGCGGTGGCAAACAGTTGATCACTGATTACGCAATCGATTCCCAAGGACGCACTACCCAGCAATTGGGTCCGGTGCATACCGTCGACATCGCCGGAATCGCGACCGCCGTTCGTCGCGCAAATTGGGTCGTTTACCAGGACGTCGCTCACGAGACCTGGACCGCTTCCGGTTACGCGACCGGCACATCACCCAACTACGTTTACACGCTGATGAATCAGGTCACCCTGCGGCAATTCGATCCACGCGGCAAACTGCTGGCGCAAATCGAAGCCGTCCGCACTTCCACAGCGGGTAAGCTATTACCGACCGACAGCTTCGCACAGTCGTCTTACACCGCCTGGACAACTTGGAAATACACTGACTGCTGCTTCGTGTCGTCGCTGAGGGTTTATCATACGATCCCTGCCAGCGGCGTTGGCACCAGCGGCGTCAACTATGACGAGACCACTTACGGTTATGACAGTCTAAAGCGTCGCAATCGCGAAGTCTCCCCCGGCGGCACCATCACACGCCTGACCTATGACGTCCGTGACAACGTGATCGGCGCCTACGTGGGGACGAACGATACTGCCGCCACCGCGAACAACCCAACGGCGGGCGGTTCGGGCGGGAACAATATGATCCAGCTCACTGCTTCGCAATTCGATGGTAACGCTGACCGAGGCGACAATAACCTCACTCAACAAACGGTTTTCGTGGACGCCTCGACGACGCGCGCTACCGTCTACAGTTACGATTGGCGTAATCGCCAAGTCGATATCGATGGCGAACTAAACCTTTTCCAGCGCTCTTTCTATGACAACCTCAATCGCGTGATCAAAGTTGAGCGGCGGAACACAACTTCCAGCGGCACGCTGGTCTCTCGCAATGAGACCAAGTTCGATAACCGAGGCCGCGTCTACCAAACCGTGACCTACGGTGTCGATCCGACAACCGGTATCATCACCAGTAACCAACCGCGCGATATGACGTATGACCAAGCAAGCAACGTCGTCCGGCAAGAACCAGCCGGGCCGATGGATTTTAAAACCTTTGCCTACGATTCGTTGGGCAGACGCACTGCGGAAGTCGATTCGCTGGGGCATTCGCGACAGTTTACCTTTGATGCGGTTAGCAACCTAATTTCCACCACCGATCCCAACGCCAAGATCTGGACCCGCGGCTACGATCCGCTGGGGCGACTTGTCCGCAATACCAATCCGCTCGACGAATCCACTACTTACGGCTTCAACAATGCCGGGCGGCAAACAACGGTCGCCAATGCTTTAGGTGAAACAACGACAACGACGTTCGATGCCGCTGGACGAACTGTCGTGACCAGCGACCCGCTGAGCAAACTGACCAGTTACTTTTACGATGCCAACGGTAACCAGACTTCGGTCACCAATCCCAACAATCTCACGACCCAGTCTGAATTTGACTACCGTGACCGGCTGGTAAAAATGACCGATCCTGCCGGTCACATCACCCAATACGCCTACAACCGCGTTGGCGAACGAATCGTCGAAACCGATGCCAAAGTCCACAACACGACGCACGTTTACGATGCGCTCGGCCGCATGATTTCCACCACCGACCGGCTCAATCACACGACAACTTTCGCCATTAACGTGCTTGGCTTGCAAGCGAGCCTCACCGACGCGGAAAACCAAACGACCAGTTACGTCTATGACAGTTTCGCTCGTCTTTACCAGACAATTTGGCCCGATCACGTGGCAGGCAGCCAGCCTGGTAATCAGAATTATGGAATCACGCAAGTTGAGTACGATGCACTGAATCGCACCTTCCGCACCACGGATCAACTCGGCGATACCGTCACTTTTAACTATGACACTGCTGGACGGCTACTCTCGCGCGACTATCGCACCAAAGTCAACTCGCCCTCGGGCACGATCGCTGACAGTGACAGCTTTACTTACGACGCCAATTCCAACATGCTGACGGCCATCTGTGGTCGCTACAGCAACACGGTGACGCTGGCCTATGACGCTGCTAGCCGAAAATCGACTGAATCGCTAACGATCTCGGGTAAAACCTACACCAGCAACACGCAATACGACGCTGCTGGGCGGGTATCAAAACTGATTTACCCCAACGCCAGCGAAGTGTCCCGAAGCTATACATCGCGCGGCCAGCTTCAGACGATTAAGCTCGACACGACCACAATCGATACGCGGGCCTACGATAACGCTGGCCGAATGACATCCAGCAGCTACAATAACGGAGTCAGCGAGTCGCGCACCTACAACAACGACAATACCTTGGCATCGATTAATTACACCGGCGCGGCGATTGGCAATCTCAGCTACGCTTGGGACGCCAATCTGAACAAAACCTCCGAGACAATCGGCGGCGTGATGAGCGGCTACGGCTTTACCGCTGACTACGACGATGAGGATCGCCTAGTCTCCTACCAGCGTACCAACAACACACTCACCCAATCCTGGAATTTGTCTCCGGTCGGCGACTGGAACAGCATCACGCAAAACAGCGCGGTTCAAAACCGCACGCACGGACCGGTGCATGAGCTTCTAACCGCTGCCAGCGAGTCGTTAACGTACGATGCGAAGGGCAACATGACGTTGATACCCACCAGTCTCCGGCCAACCGCCTCCAGTCTTTTTCTGAGCTGGGATTTTAACAACAAGCTTCGCGGTGCCGATACAAAAGGCGACGGCATAGAAGACGTATATTACTTATGGGATGCGCTAGGCAGGCGTGTGGGCCGCACGGCGAACTCCGCCACGACGATTTACTTCCAAGATGGCCAGCAGACACTTGCTGACTACGTCTCCGGCGCGGCCACAAGTTCTCCCACGTTCAGCTACATTTACGCGAGTTATATTGATGAACCAGTGACGCGGTTTGATACTGCAGGAGCACTGGTCTTTTACCACCGCAACCAACAATACAGCATCAACGCCGTCACCAATGGCAGCGGTACGGTCGTAGAAAGGTACGCTTATAGCGCGTATGGAACACCCACGATCACCGACGCCTCGGGTTCTACGATCACAACATCAGCGATCACGAATCGTTATACATTTACCGGGCGAGAGTGGGATGCTGCGTTAGCGCTCTATTACTACCGGGCACGGATGTATGACAGTGTGGCGGGAAGGTTTGTGAGCAGGGATCCGATTGGCTATGTGGATGGCGGTCTTAACTTGTTTGAGTATGTTGGCTCGATGCCCATGGTTTACTTAGACCCAGAAGGTTTGACAACTGTGTCGCCGCCAACGGTACTTCCAAGCCCGGCAACTCCGGGTCCAATCTGGCCATCAAAACCGTGGCGCGTACGGATACCGGCCAAACTCATCCGCATCGCTGGGCCGATTGGGATTGGCATCGGAATCTCTTTAGCTGTTCGACCGTACACCGAACCGTACACTGATCCTTGGTGGCATCGGAAAGCATTGGATTGGTGTCCTTCAAATCGAAAGCCGCCGAAGCGACCAGAGTGTAAAGATAAGCATCCGAATTGGCCGAGTTGTTCATCAGATGGAGAGCGTTACCCTTCTAACACGGCGCAAGAATTTTTAAGTAATTACCTTAGTCAGGTTCCTGCAGCTTACATAAGTGACTGCGTGGAGATTCCTGGGATCAAACCAGCCTGCGGAGCGGGAGGTGGGCGTCAGATGCATTGCTTCGTTGAAGATCCAAGCGGTGTCATTCCATCTGGCGTTCATCGTATCAGCGTTCGCTGCTGCAACTGCTGCGGACGATTCGACGAGTCTCAATCTTGTTCCAATCCCCATTGGAGTCAAACCGGCGGACCGCCAAGCGTGTCGTCTGTTCCATAGCGAAACGGAGTCTAATGCCGAATGCACCATCAATCAAACGATGAAAAAAGATTTCCGGGCAATAAATGGAGTTCAATGCTTATTGACGTCGCATCGCTCGTTGTAATCGAAGATTGGTTTGCTAGTGAAGAAAAGCTCGCGGTTTTTGAAAAACAAGATAGTGCGAACGCACCAAATGCAGCGAACTTTACAGCTAAGTTTAGAAAGCGTTGCAGCGAGCTTCTCGACACAAAGCATGGCGTTGAACACTTAGGAAAGCAGATTTTTTTATCTTATGGACTATCCAATTCTCATGATCAAAGAACATTTACAACCAGTCTTCTCACATTGTTGCAGTATGCGTCAGATTGCGAAAAAGGTGTCCGACACCAATAATAGAGAATAGGTAGTTACAAACGCTTGCACCGGAGGTGAAAAACGCAGGAAAGGTTTCACAACGTAGGAAAGGTGTCAAACGCAGGGAAGGGGGTGCATGACATGGTTTGCAAGAAATCGACTAGAGTGCTGTTGTAGCAAGCGTTTTCAGTCTTTCGCCGAGCAATCTCCGTATCGCGTTCCCGGAATTCAGCACAAATGCCAGCGTTTTGGTTTTGCTGGCTTTCGAAAACACCACCACCTAGATTTGTTAAATCGCGCAGTTTATCGCTGTTTTGCACGTTTCTTTGCAAGCAAACGCGAACGACCCTTTCGTTCAGCAAACCATGTCATGCACCCAGGGAAGGTTTCAGGAACGAATGGAGTTGTCCACGGCGTTTTACAGAATTTTTGATAGAGTTGCGATCGCCGCGTGATAGAGCCGCCGGGGTATCGTCATCAACTTGGCGGTGGAAAAGTACTGTCATGGGTGAGTTTGCTTTTTGACATACGTGTTCCCGGCCGAATTATCGTCATAGTTCGGGCCGAATTATGACGGTGTGGATTTCCAGGTGTCTGTGAACCCGAACCTTTACGAAGTTAGTTTACCCGAACCTTTACGATTCCATTCCAATTTCTATCTTAACATTGCGAGTTGCTAGCCTTTGAATTTGCGCAGCAAATTCAAAGGCTAGCAACTCGCGCGCGGCGTTCACACGCACGTCTGGCTGTCGCTTTGGTTCGCCGCCATTGCTCGTTCCATATCCTTTAATCGGTAGCTCCGGCCCTGGATGTTTAGCACCGTTGCCGAATGCAGCAGTCGGTCCAATATCGCACCTGCGAGCACCTCGTCGCCCGCCAGCAACTCAGGCCAACTCGTGATCCCTTTGTTCGTTGTGATCGCGATCGAACCACGACCGTAGCGATAGTTCACCACGCGAAAAAACAGGTTCGCTTCCACTCGACTCATCACCTGATAGCCGAACTCATCGAGCACCAGTAAGTTCGTATTCATGTACTTGCGATGTTTCAGTTGAGACGGGTCTAAATCACCATCTCGCTTCAACTGATACATTAACTCATCGACTCGATAGAAGCTCACACTGAAGCCGTTTTCGATCGCTTTCATACCTAATCCTACACACAAGTGAGTCTTGCCAACGCCGGGTGGGCCTTGCAACAACAAGCACTGCATATCTCGAATCCATTGACAGGTTCCCAACGTCTCAATACGACTCCGCGACACCGAGGGTTGATACGCAAAATCAAAGTTGCTGAGCGATGGTCCCGACGGCAAATGTGAGATACGAATCGATTGGGCGACACGTCGCTCTTCTTGTCGTTCAAGCTCCAGTCGCAACAACTCATCCAAGAATTGCATCGAGTTCCACTCTGCTCTCACACTGCGACTGGTCAGCTCGGCTAACTGGTCCGCAGCAAAGTACAATCGCAATGCACGTAGTCGTTCCGACAACGCTCCGATGTCTTGTGTGGCCGGTGGCGTGGGCAATATGCCAGCTTGAAACAGCTTGCGTGTCGAGTAAATCTTCATCGTAAAACCTTCCTTGACTAACGGGATAGAAACAAACAACAGAACTCCACGGTGCGCCAGTGCACTACGTTGACTTTCAGTGATGCTGCGCGGTCGCTTTCGCGGCAGCGATCGAGGCATAGAAATCGATCGAACGTGTTGCCGTGCCTTGATTGGCAAGCTGTTCGATATGACGCGCCATCCGACCCAGCGGCAACGGTCTTGGCAGCCCATGATCGTGCTCTTTGTCGTCGCTTGACGGTTCATAGCAGGCTTGGTCAATCAACAGCAATTGTTCCGTATTTCGCGGGTATTGCTTGACGATTTGACCATTCGATGGATCGATGATTTGAATCGTACCGCTGCAGCCTCGGACCTCTACGCGCTGTCCTGCGAAACGATACGGTACCGAATAAGTACGGCCTTCAAATCGGATCGTACAATCCTTGTGTACTGCGGCTTGCTTGATCAAGTCAAATGGTTCAGGCAGTAGCGCTGGCAGTGGCCGAAGTAGCTCTTTCTCTTTCAACCAAGCGGCATGAATACTGGTTCCTGTCACCGGACACTTACGCACGATACTCTCTCGCTGCAACGTCTCATCGGTGTAACGTTGTAAGTCTTCGATCGAGGCGAACACACGATTGAGGTCGAGTGTTTTGAACACGCCAACGCGACGTTCGACTTTGCCTTTCTGTTGCGGTTGACGCGCTTGATGAGGATCGACGTGAAAGCCCATCGTGCGTGCGTAAGACGCATAGCTCTGATTGACTTCGCCCCACACACCACTGCCCGTTGCGATCCCGGTCTTCAAGTTGTCAATGCGATTAACGGCAGCGATGCCACCGAGCCGCTTGAACGCTTCATTATGCACATGATGCCAGGCCAGTTGATTCATCGATCGACTCCAGATAACCGCACTCTTACGCGAATGGCTGAGGATCATGACGAACCCATATAGCTTATTCAACGCAACTCCATCAACATCGTGCAAGCGAATATGGGTCTCCAACCAGTCGCTTTGAACTTGAGCTGCTGGTGGTGTTTCAATGCGACGAAATGGACGTTTGGGAGCCGCAGGAAAACGTTCGCGAACGTACTGATAGACTGACTTGTAAGAGCCTTGATAGGCATAGTCATCGGCCAGCAAAGTCCACAACTGTTTGACGTTGGGCGAGCGGTCGCCAGCCAGTTGTTCAAGTTGGTCTTGCCACCAATGATCAACCAGTTCGGTCAGTGCCAGTTGTTCGATCAGCGATGTTTTGGCGCGACCGTCACGGGCCTGTTGCGATTGGCGTTTGAGGTGATAGCGAACAGTGCCTTCGGAGACACCCAAACGCTGTGCGATAGCCTGATTGGACTCACCCTTGAGTCGCAGAATTTCGATTGTCACGATCTCGTCCTTGAGTAATTTCACCGCGTCCGTCTCCTGTGTTGAGAAAGATGCGAATCAAACTGCAAAATCCCGGCAATTGGAATTCCGTTTCCCTAAGTTGCCTATCTCTCCACCCAGGAATCGTAAATCTTCGGGTTAATTAGCTCGTGTTGCTTCAGGTTCTGTGACACCAGTTCCTTTGAGTGGTGGGTGGCCGAATAAAAGGGAGAAAAGGGGAGAAAAGGGACAGGCGCAAACCTATTGACCGCCAGCAGTCGATTGGGCAGGATGTGGACGTTAACGCTTGCCACGGAGTAACTTGATTTTGTACGTGTCGCTTTCTTTCTGCACCCAAGTGCCTGCGGGTACTCAGTGGCAAACAATCGACCAAAGTTACTACCGTTACTACAAAAACGGCGACAGCAACGGGTTTATACACGGGTTTGTACACGGGTTGAAATACGTTGTCGAACCGGATGGCTACGCCGCGATGGAGGTCGATGCGGTCGATCCACTGACCGCCAGTGGTGCCGTGCTGTTGCAGTACTCAAAGTATTACTTTGAATATGAGAGCGCCCATCGAGTCGCTAAAGAGATCGTCGATCGTGGCTCGATGACGTTCTCATTCACCTACTCGACTAGCGCAAATACCGACAGCGTTAATCATTGGAAACGTAAGACCGTCGAAACTCGTCCCGATGGTTCGACCCACACTGTTTATACGAACTACATCGGCCAAGTGATGCTGAGCAAGTCGCAATCCGGCAGCGATGTTTGGGTTGACTACCGCCGCTTCGATGCCGAAGCGCATCTGATTGAACAAGCCCGACCGTCTGCCGTGCTGAGCTACGACGACACGGCTGCGGACTTGGGCATTACGCTGCGCGCCTCTGCTGTTCCCGGCCGAATTATGGTCAAAGTTCGGGCCGAATTATGACGGTGTGGATTTCCAGTTCCTTTGAGGGGTTGGTGGCCGAATTACTTTGAATTCTGGAGAAGGTTCCTACAGCGTGCTCGGATGGGTAAGACCGGATGGACTGAAGCCTGTGCGCATGAAAAAAGTGCGACCGTTCAAGGTGAACGATCGCACGTCAAGTGGTGATGTTTTGGTTTTGGTTTTGGCTGAGCTATGTCGTTGGCTTCGATGTCTCAGAGCGATTTAATGGGGCGCTCGGCGGCAGATCGCTTCG
>JAYVSE010000305.1:0-20579 GCA_043775635.1 Planctomycetaceae bacterium
AATCGCCTTTGGCGATTTGGGACGAAGGGATGGGCATCGCGCGGGTGTTTTTCATGGTAGCTGCCAGTTGTGATCCCGCCTGGTTAAGCCAAACGGAAATCGGGAACAAAAATGACGCGATCAAAGATGCACCCATTGCCCCCACATCGCCGCCGAAGGCGGCGATGTGGGGGCAATGGGTGCATTTGACGGATGACACCGTTTAGCTGGCTAAACTTTTTCACCAACCAGACGAGTTGGCTGGGGTCTCGAATCAGATTCAGTACAGTCGAACTACTGCAATTCGTCAACTACCTCAGCAGGTGCTGCGGGAGCAACGGCTGCTGGTGCCACGCCATCAACGACAGGAGCCACAGGAGCTGCCACGGCAGCCACAGGCGGCGCTGGTGCAGGCCCTGGCACTGGAGCTACGGGAGCCGCGGGAGCTATGTTCATCGCAGGGCCGCCTAGCGGATCCAGTCCGTTCATGGCTGGTTGATTTGCGACAGCAGCACCCATCTTCGGCTTTTGCGTGACTGGGTCGATTTCAACCCCTGACAATTTTCGTAGCTCTTCGGATTGAATTGCCAGCTCGGCAAGAAACTTCTTGCGATCATCCAGTGTGTCCGCATTGACTGCCGTTACGACGTCGCTGATTGTCATGATCCAATGATCGAAAGCAGCCTTATCTGCAGGCTCCGAATTTGCAACCAAGCCCGCTGGCTTCGTGGGTGGTCCAGGCAAAGGTTGGCCGGTAACTCCAAGTTGTAATTGCTGTAGCAAATGGTTAATACGCCGACGAGATGTGACGACCTCGAGCGGCTGAGGGTTGGCAGTTGCCACAGGCATCATCCCATTCATTCCACCCATTCCCATCTCACCAGAATACGATCCTCCACCAGGACTACCACCAACCCCACCCATATCCGATGGTAACATTGCTCCTGGGCTTCCCGCCCCACCGCCGTAGCTGCCACCGCCTTCGGGACCTCGCGCCCCGCCCGCTGCAAGGGCAGCATCGTCAATCGGCATTGCGGGCTGGCCCTGAACTGGAATCGGTGGCTCGAGGTGTTTGATTCTCGCGATTTCGCCATCGACCGTGTCGGCTGCTCGCGCGGCCCAAATTTGCAAGACTGCGGGCAGTTTTTCAAGCTTTTGTTTTCCCGGTTGAATCGCCGCGATTTTCGTTGCGGCGTAGGCAGCGATGATGCTTGGTTTATTAGCATTAGTGCTCAACGCTACGAGAGTTTGCGCGGTCTCAGGCGATGAGTTGGGGCTGGCAAGCACGCTGAGAATATCAACGGCGTAACGCTGCATGAATGCATGAGCACTGGCGGACCTGCCTGCGGGAGCTTCGCTTTTGACGAATTCTCGCATGATTTTTAAGACGCCGTCTCTGGCCTGCGGGCTCTTGACTGCACCGAGTGAAACATGCCGAGCAAGCCCCTGCAAAGCGACCGCTTTAACGCCATCGGGTGCATCGGGACTCATATAAAGTTGAACCAGCGGCGAAAACGCACTGGCGGCAGGAACGGGGGGCTTCTTGGTGGAGGGGTCTTCGGGTGAATCATTGATCAACGCCAACATCAAGGTCGCATTAATCCGAGCTGCCGGGTGATAATTTGCCAGCGAGATGCTTTTGGCAAGGTCAATAATATGCTTGTGAATGAGCGGAGCGGCTGGATACTTCCCTTTGGTCGCTCTGTCCAAGTCGTCAAGCAATGACTGCGTGATCGCACCAAGTTCACCTGCATACGCCTCATCTTTCATTTTCCCCGGTATGTAGCGTTTGTAATAAGCGTCAAACGCCGCCATCTTGGCCCAACCATCGAGACTCGGAACGCTGACACCTTCTTTTCGTGCCTGTTCCATCTGGGTAACGGCCGCTTTTGCGGTCAACGCCGGATCAAGTTTCTCGCTCTTGAAAGCAGGTGCCTGGGCAAAGGCCTGCGTCACCAAAAAGGCAATGGTGGTAAAAACCAAGAACGAGAAAAACCATCTCGCTCGACTTCGATTTACTGCATTCCAATGACTCGCTGATCCGCTCACGGCAACGGCAACGGCGCGGCGCGGCAAACGCGAATGAGCCGGATGGGTTGATGCACGGCGATGATGCCGGAGGTGTGTGGTACGACGTGTCACAATCGATCCAATTCACGTGAGGGAAAAGTGGCAAAAGCTAGAGCGCTGTTGTGTCGCTGGAATTGCAACCACAAGCCAACCTCATTATTCACGATCCCCATGCCCCGCGTCAAACTGATTCTTGGCTTTGCCGCGTAAGTTTTCGATTTGCCGCTCGCGAAACCGTCCAAAAGCCCAAATGAGCTCGCAGGTAATCGATCATCATCCACTGGACAACAACCATCAACACGGGGCCAAACAACACCAAAAACTGAGAAAATCGGTCATCATTCAATTCTTCGAGCCCTCCTGACGCCAGCGTATTGACCGCCGCCAGGACGCCCCCCCCGTTCAAAAACAGCAAGAAACCAGTCATCAGTGCCGATCCCATCGCCGTCAAACAGGCGGCCAGCGTACCGCTTTTCGCTTGGTCGTCCAAGTCATTACCTCGCGTTTTCATTTCGGTGCGACCTAAACCAGCGGCAGCAGCCGTGGGCCGCACATGATAGCCCATCGCAGAGCCAGAATCATTAACCGAGCAGGCAGCGTTTTGCCGCTACCTGTTTTTTGTGCGGCTTCCCGCTACGATTTCGATCGGATCGACTGACTCGGCAAAACCTCGACAACTTTATGGCACGATGACTGAATTTCGAATTGAACACGACTCGATGGGCGAGGTTCGCGTCCCCGCAACTGCTTATTACAGCGCCCAAACTCAGCGTGCCGTTGAAAATTTCCCGATCTCGGGCTGGCGTCTCCCGCCGGCGCTCGTCCGTGCCATGGGGCTGGTTAAGTACGCCTGTGGCCGCGCCAACAACGATCTTGGCAAATTAACCGGCTCCGGCAAAAACCCGCTCAACCCGGCACAAGTGGAGTCGATGTTACGGGCCGCTGAAGAAGTCGCCGCAGGCCGCCTGGCAGACCAGTTCCCGATCGACGTGTTCCAAACTGGCTCGGGTACCAGCAGTAACATGAATGTAAATGAAGTGATTAGCAATCGAGCGATTGAAATGCTCGGCGGTGATCGCTTCGCGGATAAAAAAACGATTCATCCGAATGACCATGTCAACATGGGCCAGAGCACGAACGATACGTTCCCGACCGCGATCCATGTCGCTGTCGCCATGGAAATCGAAACGCGATTGATTCCTGCCTTGCGAAACCTACATGCCTCGCTGGCAGGTAAAGCAAAGCAATGGGATCATGTAATCAAGATCGGACGCACGCACCTGATGGATGCGACGCCACTGCGCTTAGGTCAGGAATTTGGTGGATTCGCGCGGCAAGTTGAACTCTCGATCCGCCGTGCCGAGTCAGCCCGAGACGCTGTCTTGGAACTTCCAGTCGGCGGAACCGCTGTCGGCAGCGGCATCAATACGGATCCAGAATTTGGCTCGCGAGTCGCTGCCATCCTGGCACAGCGAACTGGCATCGCGTTCATCGAAGCAGCCAATCACTTTGAAGGTAATGCGCAGCGAGATGGCCTCGTGGATTCACACGGCAGCTTGAAGTGCATCGCACAAACATTGTTCGGCCTCGCCAACAACATTCGCTGGCTGGGCAGCGGGCCGCGCTGCGGATTCTTTGAAATCATTCTGCCTGATCGCCAACCTGGCAGCTCGATCATGCCCGGCAAAGTGAACCCCGTGATGTGCGAATCGATGATGCAACTTTGCGCTCGCGTGATCGGAAACGACGCTTGCGTCACAACCTGTGGTGCAACTGGCGGCAACTTTCAGCTCAACATCATGATGCCCGTGATGGGACACACGGTGCTCGAGTCGATTGAGTTGATGTCCGCTGGCTCGCTGGCCTTTATCGAGTTTTGTATCACCGGACTCGAAGCCAATGAACAAGCTTGTGAGGCCGCCGTTGAACAAAGCCTTTCCATGTCGACCAGCCTCAATCCATTGATCGGTTACGAACAAGCAGCGAAGCTTGTCAAAGAAGCGTTCGCCAGCGGTAAGACGATCCGCGAGTTGGCCAAGGAGAAAAAGATTCTTGACGACTCTGCTCTCAATGCTGCGCTCGATCCGTTCAAAATGACCGAGCCGCAACGCTGATCACCTGATAACCCAAATCTTAAATCTTAAATCTTAAATCTTAAAAAGCTGTAACGCCCCATGGAAGCCGGAATCGTCGGTCTACCGAACGTTGGAAAAAGCACACTATTCAATGCGCTCACCAGTTCGCAAGCCGCTCAAAGCGCCAATTATCCGTTCTGCACCATCGAGCCCAATGAGGGGATCGTGAGTGTGCCGGATGATCGATTGACGCGAATCACAAAATACATCGTTCCCCAGAAAATCATCCCCTCGGCGCTGAAGCTTGTTGATATCGCCGGTATCGTCAAAGGTGCCAGCGAAGGCCAAGGGCTCGGTAACAAATTCCTGAGCCACATCCGGCTTGTCGATGCAATCGTCCAGGTCGTGCGATGCTTTGAAGATCCCGATGTCATACACGTCGAGGGCAAAGTTGATCCCGTCGCTGACATGGATACGATCGAAACGGAATTGATGCTTTCGGATATTGAAACGCTTGAAGGTGCGCTTTCCAAAGCCGAACGAACGGCTCGCAGCGGTGACAAAGAAGCTAAGCTTCGCGTCGCCGCAATCCAGCGATGCCTAGCGCACTTCGCAACCGACTCACCACTTCGAACGCTTGTGATTCCGGATGCTGAGGCAAAAGCGATTTCAAGCTTCGGATTGATGAGTTCCAAGCCGATTCTGTTCGTCGCCAACGTCGATGAGAATGACCTTGAAGGCAAGTCACCGCTGGTCGCTAAGGTTAGGGAAAAAGCCCAATCGGTTGGTGCTAACGTCGTTTGCGTATGTGCAAAGCTTGAAGCCGAAATCGCTGAACTCGATCCTGCCGATCGCGATGAAATGTTGCAAGGAGTTGGCTTGGCAGAGCCCGCGCTCAATCACATTGCGCGTGCAACCTATCGAGCACTAGGGCTCCAAAGTTATTTTACTGCCGGCGAAAAAGAAGTTCGGGCATGGCCGGTGCCAATCGGCTCCACCGCGCCACAAGCAGCGGGCGTGATTCACAGCGATTTCGAACGCGGCTTCATTCGCGCGGAAATCTATAGCGTCAGCGACCTTGAGACATACAAAAGCGAAAAAGAAATTCGCCAAGCTGGCAAGTTACGTGTCGAAGGTAAAGCCTACGTTATGCAAGACGGTGACATCTGTCACTTCCTGTTCAACGTTTAGCATGCGAAATGCGAAGGCTCACAGAGGGCAATACAATCGCGACCGACGGCATTCGATTTAAAACAACGTCGGCGATTGACATCGCTGGACCGCGGCCCAGACGAGGAAAGCCATGAATCAAATTATTCGACCTGTGCGATTGAGGTTAGGCGGCAGTGCGGCAGTGTCAAAAATTTGGGAAAATTGAAACTCCGTGAGCCATTCTTTTGTGCGATTGTTCAATCCAACGCACGCTAATGCGCTCAGTGCTTGAGAGCCATCAGTGGACCAACTCATCCCGTTCTTCTTCTTCTTCTGACGGTTCGCGGTTTGTTGCGGTTATTAAGCAACGTCAGTGGGACCAGTGCGTGGTTCAATAGTAATGAAGTCTTGCTGCTTTCGTGGCTACCGCGATGTGCCGTATTTGACGACAGGAAAATTTGACGACAGGAAAATTAGTATCGGGAATTTTCATTTTCCTGTCGTAAAATTTTCCTGTCGATCCGGAAACGGGGCTGCTTTCCGACCAAATGCCAATTACTCATTCACAACCTGTTAATGTTAATCGTTACCAGCCTGTGCTACCTTCGGACCGCGGATGTCTCGTCCACAAAACCGCTTGTCAAAATTGCTTTCACGCAGAACGTATGGGCCAGGATCCGAAGAATACCGCTTTCGTCTTCGAAGGGGTTTCAACGCGATTGTACACTTGCAGCGAGGTCGTTTGGTGAACGACCGAAAATGAAAAGGCTACCGCCATCGCCAAAGCTAAACTCGCAATGTTCATCGTCGACGATTTGCGAGATAAAATCTTCGATGCTATCTTGAATCCAATAGCCGTTTCCACCAATGCGAGATTCTTCGATTACTTGTCGATTGTCGACATCAAGTTCTTTTTTTAGCTCATCAAGTAATTTATCGGGAACTTTGTCAAAGTGGTATTCAAGTACTCGATGAATTTCCTGCCAACAGGGAAGGTGCTTTTTGAGTTCGGTTTCGATTCGAAACAGCGGTCGAGCCTGTAGTTCTTGTGGCAACTCGCGCAATTGCAATTCGTTCGTACCATGTAACAAGACGTAGGGTGCTGAGGTTGCCTCGGCTTCCCACCAATCATCTGACCAGAACAGCGTCAACAGCATCTCTGTGTCCACCGGAAACGGCAGCGAGTCATTCAATGTCGGCGAAATTGGAAGCTGGGCGAAGAAAGGAACGGGGTGTTTGTCACGCGTGCGGGGCCACTCGGCACTGGCGGGAAGCCAAGGACAACCACCGATTCGCCCTTGATGCGGAAGAGGTTCGTCGTCTGTTGGCGCGAATCGGAGCACGCAAGAAACTCGCTCGGTGGATTCTACGACCTCCTGCAGCTCTGATAAGCTTGGTGGAGACACAACGGGCTTTTTAGTGATTCGAATGTCATCATCGGGCAGAGGACACTCTTCATCCCGACGACGACGCAAACTTGCGACTCCACCGAGAGGCATTAGTTGCGGCGTGTCCAACATGAGCGGGTCGCCTGACAGAATCCGAGACAACAGCAGTTCCAACTGAGCATTTGTGTCTAGCGCGGAAATGTTTTTTACTTTTCGAGCTTCAGTCAGGGTGCTCATCCGAGTCGCTTCAGCGACTGCTGCGGTAGTAATCGGCCTATGTACCACGCAGATTCCGCCGCTACTCAGATTCAACATAGCAGCAGTATTGCTATGCATCCTTATGGCGAGATCTTCTCCGCGGATCGGCAAGCATGCAACAAAACTGTTGCCCGTAGTAAGCAGTATGGGTTCGTTTAGATTGCAGCGTAAGCAATCGAAGATAGTCTGCGGTAAGGTGCATTGACCTTTGGCCATGCGATTGTCGACGATGGCCCGCGCAGAAGCTGACCAATCGACACGTTTCGGCTCGTTGCCGCAAATCCGTCGAAGCACAAGATCAAGACCGGATACCAAGGCGCGGTTGCAGCTCCCCATCACAGGGTTCGATTTCCAGCCATTGGCATGCAACTGATCGACGCACATTTGAAGGTCACGTATCTCATTGTCGACGATCACCTGTGGCGCATTGAGCTCTCGGAGTTTTCTTAGTCGATTGCTGCGATTGATGACTCTTCGATAGAGATCGTTTAGATCCGATGTTGCGAAGTTTCCGCTGTCAAGCAAAATAAGCGGACGATAATCAGGTGGGATCACGTACAGGTCATGCTGGATGAAGCAGTTCATATCGAACGGAAGTTCTTTGCTATATTCATTAAGCAGTTTCCCGATTGCCTCGGCTCCCTTCGCAACGCAGTTCAAATCGTCGATGGGCACGACTTCTAGTCGTTGATTTACGCCTGGACGCCAACTTACAATGGACTCGATGACTTCAGATTCGAGTCCAAGAAGTCGGCAAAGAATCGGTTGTTCTCCGATTCTAAAGATGATTGGCACGATGGGTGCGGCCAGTTCAAAATGAGCGGCGCGCTACCTTCGTGCATGCGTTTCAGGACCAAACGCTTGTTCGCAAAAAAGACCTTCTTTCTCGGGCCGATAGGTCCTGTAGTTGATCGTTTCAGGTTTTTTGATTGCCAGCGGTGCAACCCTCAGCAGCCAATCTTTTGTTGCCGGTGGGATTCGCCAAGCAATGCAATTGTCGCGAGTTTCACAATCAACGCCGAGCCCCAACAGTCGCAGTTCCTCCGTGGCAATGAACAGCGATTCGGACGCGCCAAATTCAGTGGTCAACGGAAATGTAAGGCATCCTCCATCCAGTTCACGAAGTTTTTCGCGATTTAATGTGTCATCGCATTTAAGGCTCACAAGCTCAGCAGCGATAGACACAAATCGATTTTCCATAAGCCAACTAATCTCGGTTGCAGTGACGGTCTGTCCGCGAACACCACGACTCTTTAACGGCATTAGAGATATTAGGCTGTACGGCCCCACACTGCGTGCTTCGACTGTGTCTCGAACTGAGGGAAGCTGCCGACGTACCATTGAACGTTGAACTGACCGGTCAACAATTGACGGGTTGTACCTTGGGACAATCGCGTCAACCGCCTGTTGATTTTCATCTGTGGGCATAAGTTCATCGTCCATGACATCCACAACCGCAATTGAACACTCTGCGATTTCCACGAAGTCGCCTACTGCCAGGGCATCGTGGCGCGTTAGCGAAATCGTAACCCGGTCGATCAGTCCCGGTTCGGAGTATCTGGGTCGATCACGTATGTTTTCGCGAGTGACCGCAGCCACAACATAGCCATTGTGTTCTGCTGAGAAGTATGAACTGCTGTCGCGAACCTGTTGTTCATCCGAGTTGCCAAAAATCGCACCGATAGGACTAATTGCGCTTACGGCTATCAAGTTCACGGTAACGATGGTTCCAGGTAAAACAATCCCGTCTTTATCGAGGTGCTTGGTATCAACTCCCTCCAGAAACGGGCTCTCGCGAGCAATTCGAGTGTTGCCGCGAGCTTGAGCATAAAATTTGAACTCAACAGTACGTGAAATAGCAGCGGTCAGCGATTGACTGACAAGCCCTTTGCGTATTGTCATTCCCGTTGCGCGGGCATCAATATGTACTCGTAATTCCGTCCAAGATTCACTGGAGGGTTTTTCGTCATGGGCAGCCGCTGAGCCAGTCATCATATAGTCCGGATTTGGGAATTCGAAGCAAAGTCAGAATATTTTATATCATGAGGGACCACGGATTTCACAATGCACGACCCTGGTTGCTACGGAGTCGAGTCGACGATTATCAACCCAGTCTTCGTTGTGAAGAACTGGGGCAGGGGTACAATTCACCTGGAGATCGACGATAAGAGGGTCATGTCGAGCAATGAGTACCGGTTTGGATACGACGACACCGATTCAGGCACCATTCTGATCGTGTGGCTACAGCGAGTTTCTTCGGAGCCGGTGAATATATCGTTGCGCAAGGATTGAGGAGCCAATCAATTGAGCGAACGGCACAGCGGGCATGGCCGTCTGGACTTTAGCAGAAGGAAGGCGGTCAGCGGTAAGGTAAACAAGGACAGCATTCCGCAGGTAATGATTGTAAAGCAAAACATCGCCACTCCAGCCGCTTGGTAATTCTCTCTCAAGTGCTTGCAAGTTGGACAGGGCTCAGTGAGGTTATTGTGTGACACGGTTCATCTCAATCAATACAACGAGATTGTTTCGACGATGGTTGTCAATACAGTCACTTGCGAGGGATGTGTAAAGATACGGCAAGCGTCCGCGACTCACAAGCTTGCGATTAACGCCACGACTCGTTCGTTCCAAGATCGTGCGATCGAAATGGCTTGAGGCGTTAGTTGCCGTGCGCTGGCCATATCATTCGTTTTTATTGCATTTTCGATTTCATAAACGAGCTGCCAGTCTGACTGTGGTGCCAAATATTTGAGACACGACTTAAGCGTATGTGCCGCTCGCTGAGCTTGTTTAGCATCGTTGGATTCAACAGCGGTTTGAAGCGTCTCGCATAGTTGCGGCACTTCAATGACAAAGGCATCCGCCAGTGCACGAAACGTTTCTTGGTCACCTCCGACACTTGCCAGCAACTTGGCTTGCCAGCTCTCGGACTCGCTTTCGTTGTCTTCGTTTTGCAACTTGCTTTGAATGGGGATGCCTTGCAGTGCGTTGTTCAGAACCGCATCCACAACTTGTATAAGCTTTACGGGGTCGATCGGTTTTACCAAAAACGATTTCATGCCCGCTTCCAAGCATCGCGTTTTATGTTCGTTGGTGGCATGCGCCGTAAGCGCGATGACCGGTGGCGGGTCGACGTTTCGAGACTCGCATTGCCGCGCGATTAGTTGCATCGTTTCGATGCCATCCAATTCAGGCATTTGGAGGTCCATGAGGATGCAATCGTATCGCTTCTTTTCAGTCGCAGCGATTGCATTTGCCCCGCAATCGACAACATCGGATTCAAATCCTGCGAGTGCAAGGAAGTCATGAATGACGGTCCGGTTGACTGCACTATCATCAACGACCAACAGTCGACCATGACGCTTTGTCGGAATTGCATTCGGTTCGATCGGTGTAAGCATTTTCGTTGATAAACAATCGATGTTGGGAGGGGAAACTGTTGCAAGCTGTTCGATGGCGGCAAGCAGATCGTCCGGCAAGATTGGTTTGAGCAGGACAAACTGGGGTGGTTGTTCACGCGACGTCGTTGGCTCGTCGACACGCGCTAGCCATATCAAGCGTTCACTGTTGGTCGACGCCGCACTCGCAGATTTCGATCGCGGCATATAGCGTCCACGTATGGATTTTATCTGGTCGACGACTCTCAAATTTGCGCGGTGATCAACCCGATAGCCGTGGTGGAGAAGTAATTCGGTGATCGCACGGCGTTGAATCGGATTTGCAAGGTCGATCGCAATCGCAAAGTCTGGCTTAAGCGATTTGCGTTGTGATTCACATTCGATCGCGGGCAGCGGTAAAGAACAGCGAAACGTGCTGCCGTGTCCAGGTCGGCTGATGACTTCAATCTTGCCGCCCATTTGCTCAACCAGTTGTTTACTGATTGACAACCCGAGACCGGTTCCACCGTAACAACGCGTCGTTCCCGAGTCGCCTTGTTCGAATGGTTCAAAAATCTTGGCTTGCAAATCCTTTGCGATTCCAATTCCGCTATCGATCATTTCAATCACGATGCAGGGTGTTTGATTCGCAATCGTTTTCGAATGGATTTCGGCAAAAGATGTTTTGGTTGTCGTGGTTGATATGACTGTCATTCGCAACCACACATGTCCTCGCGGAGTGAACTTGATGGCGTTTCCCGCCAAATTGATCACGATTTGGCGGAGTCGCGTCGCGTCTGCGAGCACGTGACGTGGAACGTCGGGAGAAATCGAAAGAACGAGCTCAATATCCTTACCACTTGTTCGAGTCGCTAAACATCGAAACGCCTCACCAACACATTGGTGCAAGTCGATAGGAGTGGGATCAATCTGCAGACGCCCCGCTTCGATCGATGCAAAGTCGAGGATGTCGCCGATGACCCCGCTTAGCAGTTCACCGCTTTGGCGGATCATCGCGACGTACTGCTTCGCTCGCGGCGGTAAATCCATTTTCGCGAGCAGACCGGCAGACCCCGTAATGCCACCCAGCGGCGTTCGAATCTCGTGGCTTACGCCCGCCATGAATTCGCTTTTGGTACGACTGGCATCCTCCGCAACTTGCTTCGCTTCGCGCAGTGCGCGAACGGCTCGGTGACGGAGCGTCACATCGCGGACAAACACTGCAAAACCCTGCGAGTTTTCTAGCGGTATGGGATGGACAGATACTTCAGCCGGGAAGACCGATTGGTCACGACGCCGAACCGTCAGTTCCCTTCGCTCTGACGTCGGCAAGCCTTGCCACCGCATTGGTGTTGATTGGTCATTGCCATTCGAGTCAACCACAACTCCGTCATTGGCCAGAACATTGCCTTCATCGGCCGGCGTGGCAATCAGTGATTCTGGCACGGCGATCGAGTCCAGTAAACATCCGGCAAGTGCATCTTTGCCGTTTCCAAATAGCGATACTGCAGCCGGGTTTGCTTCCACGATGCAGCCCAGGTCGTCGATCAACATGACGGCCTCGCGAGCAGCGTCAAACAACGCTCGTTTTCGCGCTTCACTACGTCGCAATTCGGCTGTTCTGCGATACGTCTCGGTGACATCCCAAAATACCATTTGAATGCCAATACAGACGTTTTTCTCGTCAAGTTCAGGCGCTTTGAAAACTTGAACCCAAGCTGGTGAACCATCCGCGGCTGGATGGGACTCAACATGATCAACGGGGACGCCGCTGGACATCACGTGTGCGTCATCGGTCCGATATTTTTCAGCAGTTGATGGTGGATAGAGGTCCGCATCGGTGCTTCCAATCACCTCGTTAACAGTTCGCCCGACACCTTGGCAAAACGCATCATTGGCGTACGTGATCACGCCATCGATATCTTTGCGGAGGACTTGAAGGTGCATTCTTTCAGACAGTGATTGCAGATGTGTCTCCGTCCGAGTCAAACGATTTTGAGTTGCCTGTCGCCGCGCCACCTCGCGTCGAAGTGCATCATTGCTACGCCGTACCTGCACCGAGCGCCGCCGCACTCTTCGTTGCAATTGCTTTCGTAGTCGCAATCGGCGTATACGGACTCGTTTTAAATCCGCATGAAAAAGCATTGCTACCACCAAAGCGACAATGACCCAGACGCGGACCGGCGCGATATACGGGTCGAGAACTGCGGTGCCATTCGCTGCGAATGCGGCGAAATCAAAAAACATTCTCGCGATGCCAGCCCCGACCGTCGCGACCATTAGCACCAGCGTCAAAAAAACCGCTCGCCGCGCCGATAACCAGCGAAACGCAGCTAACTGCAAAACAACTTGCAACGTTGAGATCGCTGCTGCGGGAGATAGAAACAAATCAGCAATGCAGACGCAAAAACATGCCATCACCCACGGCCCAAGTGCGTGGAAGCGAATCATCGAAAACGTTTTCAATCGAAAATCTCCTACATTGGCAAATTTATACGAGTCGCAAGACAACACCAGACGAATATCAACGTTCGTATCGACTGAGTCTCTCCAGGGATGTGGCGGAACGCAATACAAAAGAATTATAACCAGTGACTTCTTGAATAAACTGAACGAACCAGCGATGAGTTTTGATCAAGCAATTAAATGGGCACTTATCGGGATCATTGCGCTCATTGATCTTGTTTTATTAAAGTTTTGCAATCTTACACCGCAGTATAGCGACCTGATTGTGCCAGCAATCGGAGGCTTGCTGCTTGTTGGTTTGTCGATCTACTACCACCAAAGAGGCGGCGATTCGTTGGTTTTGTGCATGGTCACTTTGTTGCACATCGGCTGCTACACCACGGTAATCTCACTATTCATGTACGAGGTTACGTCGTTCGGTTTCCCGCTAAATGATGGCTGGTTGCGTGCATTTGACGCCTGGATTGGATACTCGCCAAGCAGACTGGTGAATTGGACGAAGTCACAGCCGCTTCTTGACTACTGGTTGACCTGGGTATATCTGTTCATTGTTCCGGAAACGTTGTTGACCGTTCTGGCGGTTGCTTTCGCAAACAAGCGGCGGCGGCTTGAGCAGTTTACTTGTCAGTTTATGCTTGGAACTGCCGTTTGTGCGATCTTTCTTTGCTTCCTGCCTGCCAACGGGCCACTGCACAACCACGGGATCACACCCACTGATTGGCAACAGCCGTTTTTGGATCACTTTCGCGAATTGCGTACAGGTGATCCATTCTTGTTTTCATGGAAAGGCACCGAGGGCTTGGTTACGTTCCCCTCATTCCATACCGCTTGGGCCATCTTTTTGATTTTTGCCTGGCGTGAACAGACACGTTGGCTGACAGTGCCACTAGCGATCCTGAATCTGCTGATTATCTTTTCAACACTTACGACTGGTGAGCACTACGTCTTTGACGTCATTGCCGGATTGCTTGTCGCATGGTTCTGCATTGCAGTCAGCAAGCGGCTCACAACCTTCTCCTACCATGTCGACGGTGCACCGAAATGGATCGCAATCCCTTCATCGCAGGAGCTTTGGCCTGGTCTCATTCGACGCATGAACTCGAGATAGTTTCCCGCAAAGCTCTGCATGGTTAGTTGTCTTCTGTGTCGCCTTTCGCTCCGCGAAAGAACGCTCTTTCGCGGAGCGAAAGGCGACACTAACCGTGGCCGACGTCATTTTTTCTTCGCGATCTGGTTGTGATCGTGGCCCGACGGGGACAAGCCCCGCTCGCGGCGGACACGTATTTTCCGCTCGATCCTTACTGATGAGGTAGATACAGATCGATCTTGTCATCATGGAAAACTCGCAACTTGACTCCATGGCGCCAGAGTTCAAAGTAAGCAGCCAGGGGGTCCGGTTCACCAAGTAGTTCCGCATAAGCGGGCCACAAAAGGTAATCTCGCAGCATCGCGTCGCAGGCGGTAAAGTAATAGGCTTCACGCAACAGCGAGACCACTTGGCAATTGGATGCAAGACCTTCAGTGATGGACGATGCATGTACTTTGATCGCGTGAAGCAATGGAAAAGTGTCAAGGTCAGCCTTGGGTTGCTTTGGCGGCGTACCGATGAGCACGCGGACCCGAGGCACTGGGTCAAGTTGTTTCGACAATTCATGGGCGCCGACATGGACTGCGATACGCTGCAACGACTCAAGCCATGCATTGCCGAACGACTCGGCAGCGTCCGGCGAAATCGGTGACGGCTGGCGAACAACAAAATATGCATCTCGCCCACCATTGGACCGTCTGCCATCGCCGCAGGCTTCATAGAGTTGCCCCAATCGTTGATGGTACTCTGCGCCACGTGGCAAATCGTCGTATAATCCGACAATACCCAGTCCGTCGGGACGGAATTTCTGAAAAAATCCGATCATGGCATCGGCATCCACGACGGCGTCATTATCCATTCTCGCGAACTCGCGGCAGCGATCGCGAAGTTCTGTTTCCAGTATCATTGAGTGCTGTCCTGGCCTTGACGGCCGCGTAATGTTTTGATTCTTGAGCATCCTATGTACTTGCTATTCCTTGTGTCGTCACCGGAGTCTAACCGAAAATGACTGTCTCTGATTCAACCGAAAATTCTGTATCGCGACCAACACCACTAGGACGAAATGAGCGCCGTGTGCTCGGTGTGCTGATCGAAAAAGCCAAAACTACGCCTGATAATTATCCGATGTCGATTGCGGCGATCGTGGCCGGCGCGAATCAAAAATCGAATCGTTCGCCGCTGATGCAGCTTGACGAGGACGATGTGCAGATATCGCTCGATAAATTGCGTGCCGCAGGTGTCGCACGTGAAGTCCAGGGAAGCGGTCGCGTTACCAAGTTTCGCCATGTTGCTTACGAGTGGCTTGGTGTTGACGCAGCAGGCGTGGCAATCATGACGGAGCTGTTGCTAAGGGGCCCACAAACGGTAGGCGAACTTCGTACCCGCGCGTCTCGAATGCACGATCTGCCTGACCTCGAAATGGTTTCGGCAGTGATTGTGACGCTACAAGCCAAAGGTTTGGTTCAAGCGATGACGCCGCCTGGCCGTGGACAAACCTTTGCTCATTCGCTGTATCCACCCGATGAACAGCGTTACCTTTCGTTGAAAATCGCGTCTCAAGAATCGGCAGACGAAGACGCTGAGCCGACAAAGCAGCCGGTGTCTGCAAATTCACCGGTCCATGAAGCTAGATTGGCGGCAATGGAAGCGAGACTTGAGGAACTCCAAATGCGGCTCGATGAACTCGAGTCGCGTATCGATACTTAGCCAATAATCTATCGCCGGTTTTCACTGTTCGAATCGCCGCATAATTTAGGTGCTTGATGCCCCGCCGACAGCTCCCACGACGCGACCCCTCTCTGGTTCTTGATGCCCATCTTCGCGAGGCCGAGTCGTTGCCTGCAACGATCACCAGCAAATCGCTGTTTGGCAACGATCGCCCATTGGAATTCGAAATCGGCTCTGGAAAGGGGCTATTCATTCAAAACGCTGCGATGGCGAGGCCCCAGCACAACTTCCTAGGAGTCGAGATTGCGAAGAAGTACGCGGCCCATTCAGCGTCACAATTGGCCAAGGGCGAGCTTAACAATGCGCTGATGGTTGCTGGCGATGCACAAAAAATGCTGCCTTCGATCCCTGACAAGTCAATGATCGCGGTGCATATATATTTTCCCGATCCGTGGTGGAAAAAGAAACATAAGAAACGACGTGTGGTGAATGAATTTACTATCGCAAACGTGTATCGAGTCTTGGCAAGCGGCGGTGAATTACATTTTTGGACGGATGTTTTGGAGTATTTTGAATCGGCCATCGAGATGATCGCCGAAACATTGCCGCAGTTTGGCCCACCGTTACCCGATGACTCGGATGAAGAAGAGTTCGGTGACGAACCAGCGTATCGAACCCATTTTGAGCGACGTAGCGTGCAGCACTCGATTCCAGTCTACCGAGTGCGATTTGAGAAAACTTAGCTATTCGTGACGGAGGGCTTCGATGGGGTTCATGTTCGCGGCACGAATCGCGGGATATAGCCCACTCACCAAGCCCACCGTGACAGCAATCCCAACGGCAAGCGGGATGGTCGCATAGACGATGGTTGGTTCCGCCTCCCGAATTGCATCTGGCAACGACGCGAATTTCTCAGGTGAAAAATATTCCACGCTCAAAATGAGCAGTCGATACATGGGCGGCCCGAGGAATCCTAGGAGAATCCCAAGGAACGCGCCGCTAAAGCTGAGCACAATGGTTTCCACCAAAAACTGACGAACGATGTCGCCGCGCTTTGCTCCCAATGCTCGCCGTACTCCAATCTCACGAGTTCGCTCCGTAACACTGGCCAACATGATGTTCATGATGCCGATGCCGCCGACGATTAACGATATGCATGCGATCAACACGCCGATGCCAAGAAACATCAGCCGTAGGTTTCTGGCTTGCTCAAGCAACTCCAGTGGTACCACGACCGCAACGTCATTCATGGCAGTGTGTCGAGGCTGAATAAGTGATTCTACCATGGCTGCCGTTACGCGGACTTGATCCACTTGCGAAACCTGAAGCGTGATTTGATTCAGCTCCATGATCTCAGTTTCCATTTGACCGCTACGGCGCGTAAAGACCGAGTCACCGATGCGACGACGCAATGTTTTAATCGGTATGTAGACGTCGCCTGAAAAATCTTGCGAGTCTAGCGATCCACCGATCGCGGCCGAAGCATTGCGATGCTCAAGCACGCCGATGACTCGATAATAATCCTTCGATTCAGGGATATAGACTCGTTTGCCAATGGGATAGTTGAGGGGAAACAGTTTTTCTGCAACCTTTGCCGCCAATACACAAACTGTGTCGGCGCGAAGGTTATCGGCATCGGCGAGAAACCGACCGTCGCGAACTTTGAGACGGTTCACGTCGGCGTAATCAGGCGTGCAGCCGACCAGTCGGCCATCGATGGTGTTATCGCCAAACGTAAATTGACGGCGAATTTCACGAATGGGTAGCGCGCTGTCGATCGTCGGGACGTTCGCGACGATTAGATCCAAGTCGCTGCGCAACAATCCATATTGGGCGGCCATGCCTGTCATCTTATCCGCAGAAGGTTTGACACTGCGGATAATGATTGTGTTGGCACCAAGTGATTCGATCTGCTTCTGCACCTGATTACTTGCCCCTTCGCTGACTGCCGTAAGTACGATCACCGCCCAAACACCGATCAAAATACCAAGCATCGTCAATCCGCTTCGCAGCGGATGGAGCATGAGACTTTTAACGCCTAGTTGCCAGGTTCGAAGCCAGAGCATGAGGATCCCAGAGCATGAAGATCGATGGGTAGAAGGATCAATGTATTCGTTGACTGAGCGCGAGCACATGCTCACGCTGGCGCTGGCGAGCTTTCTCGCGGTTTTCTTGGCTGTTTTGTTCGTCGCTTGAAAGCAAACCATCGCGCAAGCGAACGACTCGTTTGGCTCTCGCGGCGACTTCGTCTTCATGGGTTACCATCACGATCGTTCTCCCTTGCGAATTTAACGTATCGAACAAACCAAGGATTTCATCCGTGGTCGCTGAGTCGAGGTTTCCGGTTGCTTCATCGGCCAAGATGAAATAAGGATCATTCATCAAACTTCGAGCAATCGCGACTCGTTGCTGTTGACCGCCAGAAAGTTGCATCGGTCGGTGGCCAAGGCGATCGCCCAAGCCGACCGATGTCGCAAGTTCAATCGCGCGCTGTTTTTCCTTAGCGCCTAGTCTGCCTTGGTAATAGAGCGGAAGCTGAATGTTTTCAACCACGGTATATTGTTGAATCAAGTTATATGACTGAAATACAAACCCGATCCTGCTGCTGCGGATTTCCGCTAACGCGTCATCGGACATGGTCGAAACGTCATCATTTCCCAAAAAGAACTGGCCCGTGGTTGGTTTGTCGAGGCAACCCAATAGATTTAAGAGCGTGCTTTTGCCACTGCCCGACGGCCCCATGATGGCAACATAATCGCCTTCGGGGACATCAAACGATACGCCTCGCAAAGCATAGACCGTTTCACTTTTAAGAACGTATGACTTGGCCAACACACGAATCGACACCGCCGGAGGGCGTAGGCCGGAGCTGAGCACCGCGTCATGTGATTTCGTCAATGGAGCCGTCATGCTGTAGGGTTGCACGAATCATTTACTCCCTTCTGCGGTGCGCCCCGGTGCACCTCGCTGACCCCCGGATGCTTGCCCGCCATCACCGCCAGGCCGGCCACTGCCACCGGCTTTGCCAGCAGGGGAACGCCCACCGCGAGGCGCCGCAGCATCGGAGGGTCCGTCGACGACTTTGCCTTCACCCGCGTAGTTGCCTTCACCCGCCATGTTTGCCAGCGCGGCATTATCTTCTCGTTCAAGTTTTGGCAAATTCATCAAGGACAGGTTTTGCCGCAAGTTTAGAACGACGCTTTCACCTGGCGTAATGCCCTCTTTGATGGTTGCGAGCGTTTCGTTCGTCGCGCCCATCGTGACTTCGCGTGTATCAAACGACATGGAACCTTTTTTGACAAGCGAATAAGTCTTGCCGCCGTGTTCGTAGATCGCTTGAATGGGAACTTGCGTTGCGTTGGGCAGTTGCTCCACAAAGATCTGCACTTCTGCGGTCATGCCCGTTCGAATCGTTTCTGGAGGCTCAACGATTTCAATGGTCGTGGCGTACTCTTTGATTGATGAGCTGAACCAACTTCCCGGTTCGGCGTAGCGGCTAACTTTGCTGACGCGTCCGACGAGTTCCAAATTGTTGACCGCATCGACGCGGATTTTGGCCGGCATGCCGGGTCGAATCAAGGTAATCCGGGATTCGTTTACTTTGGCTTTCACTTGCATTCGTTTCGGATCTGGTAATCGAACGATGGTTTGCCGCTCTCGAATCACAGCACCGGCCTCAACGACGAATTCCGCATTGCCGCCGCGGCTGCTATATGAATTCGCATGGATCACCACGCCATCTGAAGGCGCAGTAATGACGCAAAACGCAATTTGGTTTTCCAGCTCGACGGCATCGCCTTTTTCTTCATTAAGCGATTCGGTAGCGGAGGCAAGCTGCGCCTGAGCCGAAGATATCGCGCTATCGAATTGGACGAGCATTTTTTGTCTCGTCAAATTCTGCAGGACTTTGAGACGCCGCTCAGCACTTTGGAGCAGATTCTGGTTGTTGGCAACAGCAAACTGATCGGCTTCCAGTTGAAGCGAATTTACAAGTCCTTTGGCGACAAGTCGCTGGGTGCTCTCCATCGCAAGCTGTGCCTTTCGAAGGTTTTGCTCAGCAATCGCCATTTCACTTTGAATAAGGTTTTCTTCGGTTTGAAAAAGCCCTTCCAAGTATTCTTGGCGCGAGATCTCGGATTGCTCGACAAGTGCTTTGGCCGCCGCCACCGCCGCTTCTGCCGCCAGGACCTGAAGCCGCTTTTCCTTGAGCGCGGTCTCGAGAGCCGAGGCGTCAAGTTCTACAATCTTGTCCCCCGTGGTGACGACGGTGCCTTCGTCGACGACCCACAGGATAGCGGTTCCAGAGCCGCCGTTGCGAGCGCGGACTTTGCAGACAACTTCCACATTGCTGGTGCTTTCTAGCTCGCCCTGCTCCAAAACGATGTGGTCAAAGGGACCAGCGATGGCTTCCGCGGTGATCAAATCGTCATTCACCGACGAAGTTCGCGATAAGTTCCAGTAATAGTAGCCCCCGCCGCCCAAGATCGAAACGAACACGAACATCAGCAGCAGTCCCAACATAACACCACCTGCGCGCGGGTGCGACAAAATTCCGGTCGGTGAGTTTTTCATAGGTCCGGGAAAGGTGGGCGAGTGGGCGAGAGATTGGGGAAAACGCGTCAGGTCGGCCATGGTAACGCAAAGTCCTCATTCAAGGCGGAGAAACTTTATCGAGGTTTCCACGATAATCTGGGGCTAGTCAGGGTAGAACGATTGTCCCCATTGTTTTCCGAGCAATGGGGACAATTGCTCAAATCTCAACCCTTAAATCGAGTTGGAGCAAAGCACGAACTGCATTACGAATGAACCCGCTGAATTGACAGCAGTTTCGTTGAACTTCGAAATCGTGGGGGACTTAAAACGTGTTTTTGGCCAGTGTCGGACTTAGGTTTTGGCGTTTTGGATGCTTATTTCCGGCCGCTACGACCGATAACGGATCGGGCAGGTGAAATGACCTTCTATGGGTGCATGACATGGTTTGCTAGGAAACTTTGGAATTGGTCTTGCGGCGGCGATGTCGGAATCCGTCGCATCGCTGCTGGCGGCGAGTCCAGAATGC